>JAFQVU010000028.1 GCA_017407885.1 Clostridia bacterium | reverse complement strand
GTAAGCGCGACCGTCGCATCCATACCGGCGATTCCCTCTTCATCGAGAAGATCGCTGTCTGTGCCGTCGCCGTTTATAATCATGGTTTTGGGAAGCAACTCGGCAAGCTGTTCGGCACGCTCGCGGTCACGCTCAATAAGCTTTACCTCAATGCCGAGATTTTCAAGCCGTTTTGCAAGAAAATATGCAATCTTACCGCCGCCTATTATCATAACACTGCGAATCCGCTTGTCCGAGATTCCAAGCCGTTTGAAAAAGCTGACAAGATCGGCATGGGACGCGGTTATGTGAATGATATCGCCTGCTTCGGGAGTAAAATCGCCCGACGGAATTATTACCTCATCTTGGCGCTTGACCGCACACACGAGGACATTCACTCCACAAACCGACACAAGTTCACTCAGCCTACGTCCGCAAAGCGGATGCTCTTCTCCGATTTTTACTTCAACAAGGTCAACTCTGCCCTTGCAAAAGGTATCAACCTTGAGCGCGGCAGGGAAACGGATGATACGCTGTATCTCCTGAGCCGCATCATATTCGGGGTTGACAGCCATCGACAGTCCAAACTCACCGCGCATAAATACAATCTGCTCCGCATAGTCGGGATTTCGAACGCGGGCGATAGTATGCCTTGCGCCAAGTTTTCGTGCGACCATACAACACATGATATTAAGCTCGTCCGACGCAGTGACCGCAATAAGCAGGTTTGCTTTATCAACACCTGCTTCAAGCTGTACCGAATTGCTTGCGCCGTTTCCGACCACGCCCATAACGTCATATTCGTTTACCGTCTTTTCGATAACGGCCTGGTCAGTGTCAACGACGACAACATCGTGTCCTTCCTTTGATATATATGAAGCAAGCAGGTCCCCGACCTTGCCGCAGCCTACAATAATTATCCGCATAACGACACCTCGTTAATAACTCATTATATGTTATATTGTAATATATTTTAAGAAATATTGCAATAGTAAAATAGAAAATAGGAGGTTTTTTTGAGAAATTTTACAAAACCTCTTGACATAATTTATGATACATGCTATAATCTAACTGTACTATAACAGATAGGACAGTTAATACACCAACGAATAAGGAGGGGAGTGCATGAGTGTCATAAATGTTGACACACGCGACCGAAAACCAATCTACGAGCAGTTAATCGACAACATAAAACAGCTTGTCCTTCACGGGATGCTTAAGCCGGATGAGCAGTTGCCGGGCGTTCGTACACTCGCAGGTGAGCTTGCAATTAACCCGAATACCATAGCAAAAGCTTATGCCGAGCTTGAACGTCAAGGTATAATCTATTCAATTCAGGGACGCGGCAGTTTTGTCTGCGATAACATCGAGCATCTTGCAAATGCACAGCGCGCCGAATCAACGGCTGAAGTGAAAAAGGCGCTTGAACGGGCGTTGGATGCAGGCGTTACCAAGGATGAGATTGCAAAAATGTTAGACTTAATATGGAGGGAGCAAAATGATTGAATTAACTAGTGTCAGCATGAGCTACGGAAAACTGCGCTCGCTTGACAATGTAAGTGCCATCGTAAAGGACGGCTCTATATTCGGACTTATCGGTTCAAACGGCTCGGGAAAGTCCACAATGCTTCGCATACTGTGCGGTATTATCAAGCCCGAAGCAGGTACAGTTACATACGATTCCCTGCCCGTTTGGGAAAACGACCTTGTAAAGCAGGACATCGTCTATCTGTCGGATGAGCAGTATTTCCTGCCCCACTGCACAATAAACGATATGCGAAAGTTATATAAAACCGTTTACACAAACTTTTCCGACGAGACCTTTAACAAACTCCGCGGCATATTCACGCTCGACTGTGACCGAAAGATAAACACATTTTCAAAGGGTATGAAAAAGCAGGCATCGGTCATGCTCGGAATCTCCGCGCGTCCGAAGTACCTGCTTTGCGATGAGACCTTCGACGGACTCGACCCCGTTGTGCGTCAGCTCGTCAAGCGTATTCTCGCCGAGGAGTCGGCAGACGGTGGAATGACCACCATAATCGCATCCCACAACCTGCGCGAAATGGAGGACATCTGCGACACGGTGGGACTGCTCCACAAGGGCGACCTGCTGTTCGTGCGCGAGCTTGACGATATGAAGTCGGAATTCCACAAAATCCAGGCAATATTTGAAGGTGAGTTTGATGCGGTTATGCTCGCCCCTATGAAGATACTCGCATACAGCCGCCGCGGAAGTCTCGTTTCATTCATTGCACGCGGCACGCTTGACGAGATAAATAGACAGATGACCGAGAAAAATCCGGTCTTCTACGAAACCGTACCGCTAACGCTTGAGGAAATATTCATCAGTGAAATGGAGGAAAAAGGCTATGACTTCTCAAAGCTCGACTACTAATATAAAGCACGCGGGCTTTGCACCGCTTTTCGGATTCAGCGCAAAGCAGTTCTGGACAACGATACTGCTTTTTACAATCGTACTCTTCTTTGTCCTGCCCGTTCCGGTACTGATGACCATTTCGGGGCGTACAATAAACACTGCTGACGATTTCATCCGTCTAAAGAACGATTTCGCCGAGGATTGGTGCGAGGTCATACGCTATTTTGCAATAATCATCACAGCGACCTTCGGTATAGTCGTTTCCTGCGCACGCTTCGGTTACTTAAAGAGCAAAGTTTCCATTGACTTTTACCACAGTCTTCCCGTCAAGCGCAGGCAGCTTTTCTTAACCCAGCTCGGAGTCGGAGCTATTGCCCTCGTAATCCCCTATCTTTTCAACATATTGTTTACTTTGATTGTGTTCGCATCAAACGGACTTATAAGTGAGCTGCTTCTTGCTAATATCCTCACAATGTCGTGGGAAGTATTCGTCTACACGCTGTTCTGCTTCTCAATCTCGACTCTTGTCGGCATGATAAGCGGACTCACCGCGGTACAGCTTACATTGACGCTTGTGGCGATATTTATAGTTCCCGCGATTGTTATTGCATCTATAGCCTTTGCATGGATATTTAACGAGAATATGTGGGTGGAGTTCTATATCACCCCACAGTTTTTTGAAAAGCTCTCCCCGCCCCTGCGTCTCATTATAAACAACGATCCTCTCTCTTTACTTGAGAGTATACTGATGGTGCTCATCTCTGCGGCAATGCTCATCGGCGCATATGCTATATACATGAAGCGTAAGAGCGAGCGCGCAGGTACACCCGTCGTATTCACGCCCCTCGGCGAGGTTATCAAGTACGTGCTTGTATTTCTCGGCACGCTCGGCGGCGGACTCCTCTTCTACGCGATGATGGAGGACCTCTTCTGGACGGTATTCGGCATGGCGTGCGGTATGATACTTGTGTTCATGCTGACAAATACTATTCTTAACAAGACCGCGCGCGCAATGTTCAAAGGCTGGAAAGGACTTTGCATATTCGGCGCTGTGGTTGCGGTCGGATTTATCATTCTTCTGACCAACGCTTTCGGAATCAACACCCGTATTCCCTCGCCCGAATTCACCTCGCACGTCAAGGTAAGCTTCGGCGACGGTGTTGATGGGCTTGAGTTCAGAGACCAAGATGTAATAGAGGCTGTATCAACGATATACAAGAACAGCGAATGGCGGTATATACCATACAAAAACGATATCGCCCGTCAATATGAGAGAGTAGGTATGGAGGTAGTCTTCTACCCGAAATTCGGTATTCCGGTTGCAAAAGCCGTGACTGTCTACAACAAATCGGATTTCATCGAGGAATTCCGCACAATACTCGACAGTGAGGAATTCAAAGAGCAGTACGCATCTGCATTTGACAACTTCACTAAATATGATGAAGGATATATATCTCTTGACCTGCCGCGCTATTCATTTGATAAGGAAACCGGCAAACCAATTTCTTATCACAGCGCATATGACTATTGGCGCTTCAAGGAGTTCAACATAAACTCGGTGGAAGCGAAGAGATTCGCGCTTGCCGAGCTTAAGGAAGCAAATAAAGCCTGCGGATTTGACTTTTTCCAGCAGCAAAGCTTCGCTTCCGTACGTATAGACACTTACGGCTATTATATGAGTAAGGATGCCACATTCCCAATATTCAATTCAATGGATGAGGTCGTTGATAAATTACTCTCAAGCGGAATTATAGAATATACGCCTGAAGAGTATAACAAAAAAATGGCAGTTGCAATTGACAAAATAACCGTCTATCATCCCGAGTCGGGAAAATTCATAACGGTCACCGACAAAGCGCATATTCTCGAAATACTCAATGCCGCCGTTTCGTCGTTCCACAACAATTCCATCACATCTTACACCTTCGCGGACCCCAAATACTTCGCTGAATTTTCGATTGAGGTAACGGAAACCGCAGATGTACACTACTATTACGAGGACGGCATATCGTACACCGAAGTCGTTCCGCGCGATAAAGAGGATGTATACACATACACCAACAATTACGAAATCGCGTTTCTTCTCGGCAAAACTCCTGATTTTATAATCAGACATTTTGAATAATACCTTGTTTACGGCACCGCGTATGCGGCGCCGTAACTATTTGTTAACATGTTGGAAACATTTGCGTGAAACTGCTTTTGTGAAATTTCAAGTTTGTTCACTCTTTTTTGCGTGGATGTGGTATAATATATGTAGGATATTATATCACCTGAAAAAAATCGAGCATGTTGAGAAGTTTTCTTCTCCGAGCATTGGTACGCCACGCGGTGCTTTGCACCGCCTACCGATTTGCGGGGGGGGGGGGGGGGGG
>JAFQVU010000027.1 GCA_017407885.1 Clostridia bacterium | reverse complement strand
GTATTCCTACCGCACTTAATGGCAAGGAAATGGGAGCTGTCGAGCTTGTTACCACACTGAACGAAATCGGCGGTGCTAACGGCATCGGTCTTCTCGATATCGTCGAGAACCGTCTTGTCGGTATGAAGAGCCGCGGTGTATATGAGACTCCCGCAGGTACCATTCTTTACAAGGCACATAATGTTCTTGAGACCATCTGCCTTGACAAGGAGACTTTCCACTTCATGCAGGCACAGATTGCACCCAAGATGGCTGATCTTACATACAACGGTCAGTGGTTCACACCTCTGCGTGAGGCTATCTGCGCATTCGTTGATAAGGTAAACGAGACCGTTACCGGTGATGTTAAACTTAAGCTCTACAAGGGCAACATCATTAATGCCGGCGTTACTTCGCCTTACACCCTCTATGATGAGCAAACCGCATCCTTCGGTGAGGATGAGGATTATAATCAGGCTGATTCCGCAGGATTTATCAATCTCTTTGGTCTGCCGATCAAGGTTAAAGCAAAGCTTGATTCTAAGAGATAAGCGTTTCGCTTAATGTTATAGCTTGGGAGAGGACTTTCTTCTCCCAAGCATAGTTTTTATATTACAAAATGAAAGGATGCAGGATTTTCCTGCTGAATGATCTATGAAACTCTGGCAAGGACGTTTTAAAAAGGATGTCGATTCGCGTGTAAACGACTTCAATTCTTCCATTTCCTTTGACGGACGTATGTACCGTCAGGATATTAACGGTTCGATTGCGCACGCAACCATGCTTGGCGAATGCGGAATAATCGAGAAGAGCGAATCCGAAAAGATAGTCGCGGCGCTTCGCGAGATACTCGCTGATATTGAAGATGGAAAGCAGGAGTTTTCTATCGACGCCGAGGATATCCATATGAATATCGAAACAATACTGACAAGCCGTATCGGTGACACCGGCAAACGGCTTCATACGGCACGCAGCCGTAACGATCAGGTCGCGCTCGATGTTCGTATGTATCTGCTCGACGAAATAAAAGAAATTAAGGCTCGCGTACTCGGCTTGATTGAAGCAATAAGCGATAAGGCGAAGCTTCATACCGATACAGTTATGGCAGGTTACACGCATCTTCAGCGTGCGCAGCCGGTAACATTTGCGCACTATATTCTTGCGTATGCGCAGATGCTCATGCGCGATTACGACCGTCTTTGCGACACAGAGCGCCGTACTGCGGTTATGCCGCTCGGTTCGGGTGCGCTTGCTTCTACCACGTATCCGATAAATAGAGAAAGAGTCGCAGAGCTTCTCGGTTTCCCGAAGGTTACTGAAAATTCAATCGATGGTGTTTCTGACCGCGACTTCGTTTTGGAGCTTGCATCCGACCTTTCGCTTCTTATGATGCACATGAGCCGTTTTTCTGAAGAGATTATTCTGTGGTGCTCGTCGGAGTTTGGATTTATCGAGCTTGACGACGCATTTTCCACAGGATCTTCGATAATGCCGCAGAAGAAGAACCCCGACGTTGCCGAGCTTGTACGCGGTAAGACGGGAAGAGTTTACGGAGACATGATTGCGCTTTACTCGATGATGAAATCGCTTCCGCTTGCATACAACAAGGATATGCAGGAGGATAAAGAGGCAATATTCGATGCAATAGATAACACGCTTATCTCGCTTGAAGTGTTCACTTCGATGTTTGCGACTATGACGGTACGCGCGGACAGACTGCGCCGTGCGGCGGCACAGGGCTTTATAAATGCTACCGACTGCGCTGATTATCTTGTAAAAAAGGGTATGCCATTCCGCGATGCATATAAGGTTTCGGGTACGCTCGTTGCTTACTGTATCGACAATTCAAAGACACTTGAAGAGCTTTCGCTTGATGAATATAAGAACGTCTGCGACACGTTTGAAGCAGACATTTACGGGGCTATCGACCTCATGAACTGCGTTAACGGACGCAAGGTGCGCGGAGGTCCGGCGAAGGAATCAGTGCTTTATCAGATAGAACTCGTTGATAAATTCTTGGAGGAAAAAGTTTGAAAATAAATTTTCGAACTCCCTTTTTTGGCTCTACTTTAGTCTTCGACTAAAGTTTTGCTTCGCAAATCGTGCCCCAAGAAGGGGAGAAAGGAAGCTTTTGCTGACGTAAAAGCAATGGTTATATAAATGATTAAAGTCGGAATAATCGGTGCTACTGGATATGCAGGTGCCGAGCTTGCACGCTTACTTGTAAATCACCCCGAGGTGAAGATTGAGGCGGTTTCATCCGTATCTTATGAGGGACAGCGAATCGACGATATTTACCCCAATTTAAAAGAAGTTCTTCCGATGACACTCGAGGGAGTTGATGCGATAATTCCGCGCTGTGATGTGGTTTTCGCCTCTGTGCCTCATGGAGTTTCCGAGGAGATGGCGCTCAAATGCGCTGAATTGGGCACGGTACTTATTGACTTAGGTGCAGATTTTCGTCTGCACAACGAGGCGGACTACAATAAGTGGTACGGCAAGGAATACAAGCATCCGGAGCTTCACGATAAGGCGGTATACTGTATTCCCGAGCTTCACCGTGACCAGATTAAGGATACCCCGATAATCGGCAATCCGGGATGCTATCCCACATCAATTTCGCTTGCGCTTATGCCGGCGATCAAGGCGGGGATTGTTGATCTTTCGCACATAATAATCGATTCCAAATCAGGCGTTACCGGCGCGGGACGCGGACTTACACAAGGTACGCACTATCCTGATACCAACGAAGCATTTGCGGCATATAAAGCAGGTGCGCACCGCCACACTCCCGAAATTGAGCAGACGCTTTCCGAGCTTTCTGGGGAAGCGGTGAAGGTAACATTTGTACCGCATCTTCTTCCCGTGAACCGTGGTATTGAATCTACAATATACGCAACACTTAACGAAAAAGGCAAGTCATTAACTGCCGAGCAGATAGATGCAATTTGGCGTGATGCTTATAAGGATGAGCGCTTTGTTCGTATCGAGAAAGCAGGATCATACGCAAACATTAAAAATGTTCGCATGTCTAACATGTGTGATATATCGCTCCACTGCGATCCTCACTGCGATACGCTTATCATTTCGTCTTGCATCGACAATATGGTAAAGGGCGCGGCAGGTCAGGCTATACAGAATATGAATATCCGCTTCGGACTTCCCGAAGCAATGGGACTCAACATGGTTCCGCCTGCTTTTTAAGCCATGAAAACTGTACTGATAACAGGCGCATCTCGAGGAATCGGACGGGCTGTCTCTGAATATTTCGCCGAGCACGGCTGGCAAGTAGTGATAAACTATAACAAATCCGAAAAAGATGCATTGTCACTTGCGGATTTGATAAAACAAAAGGGCGGAG
>JAFQVU010000026.1 GCA_017407885.1 Clostridia bacterium | reverse complement strand
CGTCCTTGTAGTCAAGATAAAGCAGTGCCGCGCTTGCCGCACCGCCGATTGCGGCGAGGGCAAGAATTATATTCGCAAGAGTGCGCTTTTTATTGAAAAGCATGATAGCTGCGCCCAAGAAGGATATTGCCTGAACCAAAAATCCGATTCCCAGATAAAACTTGTTTCGATTAAACATGTTTTCCCTCCATTATCACTTGTTTGCGTTCATTTTAAGATAAGCGTTGATAAATCCGTCGATTTCGCCGTCCATTACCGCGGAGATGTTTCCGTCCTCGTAGCCGGTGCGGTTATCCTTTGCGAGCGTGTAGGGCATGAATACGTACGAGCGTATCTGGCTTCCCCACTCGATATTGTTTTTAACACCCTTGATGTCCTCAATACGAGCGAGATTTTCGCGTTCCTTTATCTCCATGAGCTTCGATTTGAGCATCTTCAGCGCGGTTTCCTTGTTCTGAAGCTGGCTTCGCTCGGTCTGACAGCCAACAACGATACCTGTCGGAAGGTGGGTAATACGGATCGCCGAGTCGGTCTTATTGATGTGCTGACCGCCGGCACCGGATGATCTGTGAGCTGTGATTTCGATATCCTCATCACGAATCTCGATCTTGCCGTCGTCCTCGAACTCGGGCATTACGTCAACGGAAGCGAATGAGGTCTGTCTGCGTCCCGATGCATCGAACGGCGAGATACGCACAAGACGGTGTACGCCCGCTTCGCTCTTTAAGTAACCGTATGCATTAGTACCCTCGACCATGATAGTCGCGCTCTTGATGCCTGCTTCTTCGCCGTCGAGCCAGTCAACCAGCTTCACGTTGAAGCCGTGGCGCTCACCCCAACGGGTGTACATGCGGTAAAGCATGAGCGCCCAGTCCTGCGCCTCGGTACCGCCGGCACCGGGATGGAAGGACACGATCGCGTTGTTGCGGTCATATTCGCCCGAGAGAAGCACCTCAATGCGCTGACGCTCTTCCTCTGCGATAACCGCCGCCATTTCCTCCTCAACCTCGGGAACGATGGATTCGTCGTTTTCTTCAATTCCCATCTCCGCGAGAGTGATAGCATCCTCAAGACGGTTTTTGAGCGCGTTGAACGCTTCGATTTTATCTTTTTTCTGTTTTATTTTCTGCAGTACCTTACTGGAGTTTTCAGCATCATTCCAGAAATCAGGTTCCATTGTCTTGGCTTCGTCCGCCTCGACCTCGGCAATGAGCTGCTCGATGCGCAGTGCCGACGAAAGCTCGTCGATATCTGCGCGCATATTCTGGAGCTTATATTTAGCATCCTCAAGTTGAATTATCAATGTATGCCTCCTGCTTTTGCTGTGCAAATTTTCATTATTATTTATATTATACCATAGCATGGTACACTTTTGCAAGGGGATTTTCAATTTTACATTTTATTTATATATTTCGTACACAAAAATAACGGCTCTCCGTAAAAACGGAGAGCCGTTATCGTTATTTTAATTAGTCGTTGTTCGGAGCATAGAGATCAGCGAATCTCGTGAGTCTCTCATACTTCGCCTTGGCGCTTGCTTCAGCGTCAGCGAACAGCTTTTCAGCACGCTCGGGGAACTGATTTGCAAGGCGGTTGTAACGGTTTTCGGACTTGATGAAGTCGATGTAGCTTGCAGTCGGCTCCTTGGAATCGAGCGAGAAGGGATTCTTGCCCTCTGCCGCAAGAGCAGGATTGAAGCGGAACATCTGCCAGTAACCTGCCTCAACGGCTCTCTTCATCTCGAGCTGGCAGTTCTGCATGGTGCCCTTAATACCGTGCATTTCGCAGGGTGCATAGCCGATGATGATGGAAGGTCCGTTGTATGCCTCAGCCTCGGTAAGGGCCTTGAGGAGCTG
>JAFQVU010000004.1 GCA_017407885.1 Clostridia bacterium | reverse complement strand
TTTGAACCCACGGCCTATTGATTACGAATCAATTGCGCTACCACTGCGCCACTCCAGCATATTTTCAATTAAGTGTTGCAATAACGAAAAAAATATGGTACAATATAGACAACACTAATATTATACCCGATATGACTTGATTTGTCAATAGCCTTGTGCGAAAAAATCAATTTTCGCAGAGGTGGAATTTGGAGAATATATGAGACTTACAGATCTTTCGACCATACGCGAAATAATGTCACGGCACGGTGTTTCATTTCAGAAAAAGTTCGGTCAGAACTTCCTTATAAATCCGCAGGTGCCCGTGAAGATTGCGGATGCCGCATGCATGCATCACGATGATGAAGCGCTTGGTATCCTCGAAATCGGTCCGGGCATTGGTACGCTGACACGAGAGCTTGCCGAGCGTGCCGATAAGGTGGTTGCGCTCGAGATCGACACCGCGCTTATGCCGATACTCGGTGAAACCCTCGCGGATTTTGATAATACATCGGTCATCAATCAGGACGTAATGAAAACCGATCTCGAAGAGCTTGTGGAACGCGAGTTTCTATCACAAGGGATGCGAGTTTCCGTGGCGGCGAATCTGCCGTATTACATTACAACTCCGATACTTATGAAGCTTGTTGAATCAAAGCTGCCCTTTGAAACGATCACCGTCATGATACAAAAGGAAGTCGCCCAGCGCTTAACCGCTCCCGCCGGCGAGTCCGAATACGGCGCAATTACCGCATCGCTTGCCTATTACGGTAAGACCGAACGGCTTTTCACTGTCCCGGCAGGTTGCTTTCTTCCGGCGCCAAAGGTAGATTCCGCTGTAATACGCATTACACTGCATAAGCAGCCGCCGGTTGAAGTTCTCGACGAAGCAACACTCTTCAAAACTATACGCGGTGCATTTGCACAGCGCAGAAAGACTCTTGCCAATTCACTTTCCACTGAATTTTCAGCGCTTGGCAGAGAGGGAATAGCCGGCGCGATATCTGCTGCAGGGCTTGATCCTTCAATCCGCGGCGAGCGGTTAACGCTTGAAGATTTTTCACGGCTTTCCGATGAACTCTATAAGTCGAATAAGTTATAACATCAGCAGATACGCAATGCGTATCTGCTTTCTATATAATGGTCAAAATATTAACAATCTGTAAAAACACTCGAGAGTTCTAAAAAATGCTTGCAATTACCAAATTAATAATGTATAATATATAATGGCGGAGAAATGGTATCTCGCCTAAAAAAGACAAAAACATAATTTATAGATAGGAGAACCAAAATGGCACTTACTACAAACAAGTTCGTCAACGAGTGGATCGATGAGATGGCGGCAATGACAAAGCCCGACAAAATTGTTCTTATCGACGGCTCACAGGAGCAGATCGATGCGCTTCGTGATGAGGCTTGCTCGACCGGAGAGATGATAAAGCTCAATCAGGAGCTTCTCCCCGATTGTTATCTTCACAGAACCGCAGTTAATGACGTTGCTCGCGTTGAAGGCAGAACCTTTATCTGCACATCCAAGAAAGAGGATGCCGGCAATATCAATAACTGGATGGATCCCAAGGAATGCTATGCAAAGCTTACCAAGCTTTACACCGGCGCCATGAAGGGCAGAACAATGTACGTTATTCCGTACTCGATGTCCGCTGTAGGCTCTCCATTCGCTAAATATGGTATCGAGCTTACCGACTCTATCTACGTTGTACTTAACATGGTGATCATGACTCGTGTAGGTCTTGACGTTCTCAAGGCTCTCGGCGATGATGCAGGCTTCATTAAGGGACTTCATGCTAAGGCTGACCTTGACGAAGAAAACCGTTACATCGTACATTTTCCCGAGGATAACACAATCTGGTCGGTTAACTCCGGTTACGGCGGAAACGTTCTTCTCGGTAAGAAGTGCTTCGCGCTTCGTATAGCTTCCTACCTCGGACGTAAAGAGGGCTGGATGGCAGAGCATATGCTCATCCTCGGTGTTGAGTATCCCGATGGCGAGACCAAGTACGTTTGCGCGGCATTCCCCTCCGCTTGCGGTAAG
>JAFQVU010000003.1 GCA_017407885.1 Clostridia bacterium | reverse complement strand
AGGAAACATAGCTTTGAAAAGCTATGTTTCAAGAAAGGAATCCCTATGAATTACGGAATTATATTCGAGGGTGAAGCATCTCCCCTCGTAAGCGACTTGTCCGATGCGCTATCTCTTATCGGTCTTTACAGAGAAAGAGGCAACACGCTCACCCCCGAAATGCTCGATGCACTAAACATATACCGTACATCAAATGATCTTGCAGTACTCGACTTCTGCGATCCCTCTACCCTTCGCACGCTCGGAATAGATGCAGACGGCGATGAGGTTCTTCTTCTCGCACGCTACGGCAGTATAATTGCCGACACGGAGCTCGGTATCTTTGATGCATGCAACGAGATAGTTACCGAAAGCGTAGATATGAGCATCAGCATTGCAGAAGCAATAAACCGCCGCGGTGTACTCGGAAAACTTCACGGCGACGTGTCTAAAACAGCCGTCACCGCGGCGGCGTTAGCCTTACTCCACAAGTGAAAAATCAATGCGTCTTGATATAATATCACAGTCCTCAACGCAGATGCGCACACGTTGACCGAGAGAAAAGCTCTTTCCGCCATCCCCGATAAGACGGCGCGATTTTTCATCGAATTCATACCATCCCTGCAGAGTGCTTATAGCGATCATTCCCTCGCAGGTGTTTTCAAGCTCGACAAACATACCAAATCCGGTAACCGAACTGATAATGCCCTCATATTCATTACCAATCTTATCTGACATGAATATAACCTTGTAGAGATCTTCAATATCGCGTTCGGCGTTAAGTGCACGAAGCTCATTTTCGCTCGATTTTTCCGCAGCATCACTTGCAAACGCTTCGTATTTCGGCAATGTCTCATTATCTATAAGTCCGTGCAGTGCCGCCTTAATGATTCGGTGCACCGCAAGGTCGGGATAACGTCTTATCGGTGAGGTGAAATGGCAGTAAAGCGCACATCCGAGACCAAAGTGAGGTGCGGAAGCCGATGAATATTTCGCTTTCATAAGCGAGCGAAGCATTACTGGCGTAACAACCGCCGCGAGCCCTTTTTCATTTGCTTCAAGCGCTACATCTCGGTAACACGCCGGAAGAAGCTTACGCCGGCGAAGCGGACGCACATCAAGTCCGAGATTGTGGATAAATTCAGCAAAAGACTGCACCTTCTCGGAGTTAGGTTCCTCATGAACGCGGAATACACACGGAAGCGACATAGACGTAAGCCACGATGCCGCCGCCTCATTCGCCGCGAGCATGAATTGTTCGATCATTCTCTCCGACACACCGCGTTCACGTGCTACAATGTCAACCGGCATCCCGTCTTCATCAAGCAGAATGACGGATTCGGTAGTTTCAAGCTCGAGCGAACCGCGTCCACGCGATTTTTCGAGGAGTTTTTCATAGAGTTCAACCATAAGCGGTAAGGTATCTTCAAGCAAAAAAGCATACTTTTCGTAAAATTCCGATTTTTCTCCGTTGGCAAGTACATCATTTACCTCGTGATACACACCGCGAACCTTTGAAGAAATTACTGATTCGCGGAATTCCGCTTCGATAATTGCTCCTTCAGAATTAAGGCGGATAAGCGCGGATAATGCATATTTATCACTGTCTCGGTTAAGCGAGCATACTCCGTTTGACAGCTCTTCCGGAAGCATCGGTACAACCTTGTCCGTAAAATAGATCGAGGTTCCTCTGCCCATCGCCTCATTGTCAAGCGCAGAACCGGGTTTTACATATTCCGCAACATCGGCAATGTGGACTCCGAGAAGATACCCGTCTCCGTCGCGTTCAAGCGATATTGCATCATCGAAATCCTTCGCATCCGCGCCGTCAATTGTGAAAATAATCTTATCGCGAAGGTCGAGTCTCCCCTCAAGCTTACATCCCGGCGTTATCGCGCGAGCCTCGGCAAGTGTCGCATCGTCAAAACGTGTCTTTATCCCATTCGCGTAAAGTATCGATTGATAATTCGCCGTATATGATTCAGTCGGACCAAAGATGCGAAGCACTCTGCCTATAGCGTTTCCGTCGACGGTATCTCCCGGATAACGTGTGATACGCACTACGACTTTATCACCATCCTTTGCGCCATTGGCTTGAGCTGGGGGGATGCTTATCTTAAAGGTCATTTTCGGATCATCGGGGACAAGGGTAATCTTGGTTTTTGCCGCTTTTACGGGCGCTTTTTGTATTTTACCTTTCTTCTTAACTTTCGTTTTTTGAGTTCCCTGACGCGTGATGTGGAGTGTACCGACCACCTCGGATACAGCACGCTCAACGACGCGCTGTATCTCACCCTCGCGGTTGTCACCGTGCGTTTTCTCTTTAATAAGAGATACAAGTACGCGGTCTCCCATCATAGCGCCATGAGTGTTGTCACGTGAGATAAAAATATCTCCGTCATCCTGCAAAACGAATCCAAAACCGCGAGTAGTCGAACGGTAGATTCCAACAATATAGCCTGAATCGGAGATGGGAACAAGCTTTCCTCGCCTTGTTCTGCAGATTTCACCGCGCCTCATAAGTTCTTCAACCGCCGCGGCAAAGGTATCATATTCGTTAACTTTAAGATCTAAAAAAGACGTAAGTTCCCGCATATCCATGGACGTGTAAAATTCACTCTCGACAGTTTCGCGCACACGCTCCATCATTTTTTCAATACTTTTTATATCTTCCATCGTATACCTCGAAATATATTATAAATAACAGAAAGCCGCATACCTCGGCATGATTATCATTTCCCATACGGTGCATTAAATGCACTAAAGGCTCATGCGTCTGGCAAGCGGCTTTAAAAATTCTTTTTAAATTATTCGGCTGCTGTGGTTTCCTCTGCGGTTGTATCCTCCGCAGCGGTAGTATCGTCAGCAACGGTTGTGTCATCTGCAACGGTTGTGTCGTCAGCTGCAGTTGTATCTTCAACAGCAGTGGTATCGTCAGGACTCTGATAGATGATCTCTGACTGATCCTGTGCTACGTACATTATGATAACGAGCAAGCAGAAAATGATAGCAACGACAGTTGTAAGCTTCTGAAGCACACGGTCGATGCTGCTACCCTTAGTCTTACCGAAGAAAGTCTCCGCACCGCCTGCGATAGT
>JAFQVU010000025.1 GCA_017407885.1 Clostridia bacterium | reverse complement strand
CAACCAAACAGATGTAGCGAAAATGCTCGGAATGTCCCAAACCGGATATTCCAAATATGAAACAGGCGAAAACGATATTCCTACGACCATTTTGATAAGGCTCGCGCGCTTCTACGACACGAGTATAGATTATCTGCTCGGTCAGACCGACGTTAGAAAAAGATACGACTGAATTTCAGTCAAGAACAAAAACGGGACGGAGAATTTCTCCGTCCCGTTTGAGATTACTCTTATATGATGTAAGGTTTGAGATCCTCGAAGAGTGCATCGGTGTCCTCAGCATGAGCGGTAAGCTTGATGGGCTTCAAAAGATCAAGCGAGAAGATACCCATGATGGACTTCGCGTCAACAACGTAACGTCCCGACATAAGGTCGATATCCATGGTGTATTTCGATACGATATTTACAAAATTGCGTACATCCTCGATAGAGGAGAGCTTGATATCAACAGATTTCATTATTGTTTCTCCTTTTATATTTATTTCATTTATATGATAACTTAAAAAACGCGGTTTGTCAATAGTCTTTGCATAAAATTTACAGTCAAAGTGTAATCCGTCTTGCCTCGAGATAGAAGCGCTTGTCGTCAGCTTCGCCCATGGAGAATGTCTTTCTGGGGAGCGCTCCGTCGCGGACTACTGTCGGGAACAGCTCGGATTTCTCCATACCTTTGAAGATGAATCCAACTGCGTTTTTGCCCGATGCCAGCTTCTTTGTTGACTCAATGCCGTGGATGTAGTCAACCTCGGCTTCGGGGTGGGACTTCAGATAATTGTCGATGAAGACCTGAAGCGTACCGACGGGCAGCAGAGAGGTCGGATTTGGGGCGATTATCTCACCGGTACCGTCTGCGCTGACATATTCAAAGGACTGCGCGGCAATGTCGCTCTCCGGAAGTGATGCTATGTATTCGCGGAATTCTGCCATGAAAGAATCCGGGTTGACCCCGAACAGCACGCGGTAGATAGGCTCAAATTCGAGCGCGGTGTCGTGGATATTGACTATCTCACAGAGCGCATATCGTGCAGGGTGAACGGCACGCTGGGACTCGGTAAGAGACGGCTTTATCTGTTCCCAGAACGCTTTTGCGGATGCAAGCGAGTGGTTCCCGTCTCCGACTGCGAAGACGAGCGGTGCATCAACACCCTGCGTTTTGGATGCGTCATCACACAGTGCCTCGAGCGAGTCGGATACACGCTTGATCTCGGCCTCGGGGAGATAACGTCCAAGCGCGTGACCGCCGTTTTGCATCATGTCAAAATCGTATGCGGTCTCATACTTCGCCGCTTTGTCAATGAGCGGCTCGATGACTGTGCGGTCAGGATCGTCTATGAGTATCATTATATGCGGAAGTTCGACTGATGCGCCCTCGCGTATCTTCACGCGAGGCGGAATACGTTCGAGTACCGTTCCTTCGGTGGCGCGTACAAGCGATACGGCGCCCTTGGTGTAGTCGTAACATTCGAGGTCGAGCGCACCGATGAGTCCGCGGCGGATTTTGCCGTTTTTCTGCGTGCGCTCAAGATATATCATAGCCGATTTGCGCTCGGTGAGGATGCCTGATGTATAATCGACCATTGCGGCGTTTATCTTCGGGATTCGTTCTGCCGACTCGGAAAGATAAAGCTCGGGAAGAGTGATGCGAAGAGTAGAGGGGGCATCGCCGACCTCGGCTTCAACGGCGTTCCAATATTCCGGCTCGGATGTGTACTGGTCGCACGCGATGCAGGACCAGCGGCGCATCATTTCGGCACTTTTGGCAAAGTTCGGGAGCAGTATATCTGCAGGGTAAAAGCAATTTTTCATGTGTATTTCCTCGCGGTATGATTAATATTACCTATATAATACCATATTTTTAGCGTTCTTGCAAGGGGATGCGGGAAAATAATCGATAAATCCTCAATGATACCGCATCACATAAAAAACATCTGTCGAAATTAAAATAAATTTATTTTTCAATCAATATTCCGCACGCCGTCATATAACCGTCACATTAATTTTTTATAATATTGCCGTAAGCTTGATACTTATCCGCAAAACGCGGTGCACTTTAAGGAGGAACAAAATGGATTATAACTATAATTATAACAATTACAATGCAGATAACCAAAATCAAAACCCACAGCAGATACCTGCGCCGAACTACACCAATATTCCCCGTGAAACGGTGTATATAAACAGTCAGCCGCCAAATAATAATAAGCCGGCAAAGGCTCGTCTCGGACTCGGCACAACAGCGGTAGTCATCGCATCCTGTATCATTTTTTCGTTCGTTTCGGCATTTGCCGGCACTTCCCTTGCAAACAGCCTTGCAAGCAAAGGGATAATTGATGCGCCGGCGCACGGTGCGTCAAATACCGCTCCGTCGGTCGTTTTTCAGTCATATGCCAATGAAAACAAGACCGCGGGCACATATGAGCAGGTGGCAGAGGTCGTCTCGCCCACCGTTGTTGAGATAACCACCGAATCTATCGTTACCGACTCCTATTTCTGGGGTGGCAACTACGTTACCTCGGGTGCCGGAAGCGGCGTTATCATCAGCGCGGACGGACTTATCATAACAAACAATCACGTTGTTGACGGTGCTAATACAATCACCGTCAGAACAAATGACGGTACGGATTATACCGCAAAAGTAATCGGCGCGGACTCCGAATCAGATGTGGCGGTTATAAAGATAGAAGCGGCAGGACTTCCCTTTGCGCTTATCGGCGACAGTGATGCTCTGCAGGTTGGTCAGGAAGTCGTTGCAGTCGGAAATCCGCTCGGCAATCTCGGCGGAACAGTGACTAACGGCATTATCAGTGCAACCTCGCGCGAGGTCGAGATCGACGGCACAACCATGACACTTCTGCAGACTAATGCCGAAGTCAATCCCGGTAACTCGGGCGGCGGACTTTTCAACATGTACGGAGAGCTTGTCGGCATTGTCAATGCAAAATCGACTACCGCATCATCGGGCGTTTCGGTTGAGGGCATCGGATTTGCGATACCGATCAACACCGCTAAAAAGGTATCGACCGAGCTTACTAATTACGGTTACGTCCGCGGCAGAGTGATGATCGGCATCAGCTATGTTGATGTAACCAACGCCTACGATGCGATGTATTACCGTGTGAACTCGCTTGGCGTGTATGTCGCAAGCTCGGAGTACACCGATGAGCTTAAACCGGGTGACCGCGTCGTTGCAATTGACGGCAAAGAGGTGACCTACAGCGCCGACATCAAGGCGGCTATTAAGGGGCGTTCGGTTGGCGATGAGATAACCATTAAGGTCGTGCGCGACGGAAAGTATGTTGATGTCAAAGTGACTCTGCGTGAATACGTTCCTACAGATGCTTCCGAAAACGAGGCAAACAGCAACGAATTTGAGAATAATTTCGGCAAGTAAAAACTAAACACTACTTGAAAAATCGCCAAAAGTATGGTAAAATATAAAATATAATACCATTAACGGAGGGCGAAAATGCAAAGCGATAACTCGCCGACACCTAAAAAGCCACGCAAGGTGAAACCTGTCGGAGCGGACGGGCATCGCGCAAGGATGTTTGAAAGATTCCTCGGGGCAAGAGGGAACGATGTTTCGCCGAGAGATATTATTGAAATGCTGCTGTATTTCTCGATACGCGTACGCGATACACGCGATAGTGCAGTAGATTTAATGGAGCGCTTTGACGGAAATATCGATAGGTTGTTTAATGCCACGCCGGAGAATCTGTGCAGAACAGACGGGATTGGAAAGACGAGTGCACTGCTTCTCGGCGTTGTTGGCGATATGGCGGACCGGGTGGGTGCTTTGGAGGATGAAGATGAAGATATATGCGGCAGGCATATCGAGGGCGATGAGCTTGGCGAAGTATTTTTAGGCAGGCACGACGGAGCTCGGCATGATGTGACTTGGGCAGTGTTCTTTGACAGCTCGATGTGCGTTATATGTATCGAGCAGGCGAAGGATGCGCCGCTTGATGCGGACGGCGATGATGTGTTCTCGCTTATAAGCCGCGCTTCGCGGTATCATGCGAGTGCGGTTGCTGTTGCGAGGATGTCAAGCGACTATATATGTTATCCGACAATGGCGGATTTCAAACTTGCACAGAAGCTTGAGACTCTTTTTGCGAGTGCAAACCTCGAACTTGTTGAATATTATATCGTCACGGCGGACGACAGCTTTGGTGTGAAAAAGATATTTCATGAATAAAACCGATATCTGCGATTTTTGCGGATGTCGGTTTTTGATTTGTCGAATGTATTTTTTTAACGCTTTCGTCATATAAATCAGCGAGGTGATTTATATGAAATTCAAGCGAATTCTTACATTATTATTAATACTGTCATCGACAGTGCTTGCTGCCCTGCCCGTGGGCGCCGCCGAATATAACGCGCGCGCGTATATATTAATGGAAGCATCAACGGGACTTGTCATGCTCGAGGAGAATGCTGACGAAGCGCTTCCCCCTGCATCCGTTACGAAGATCATGACACTTCTTGTTGTAATGGAAGCTGTCGCCGAGGGGCGCATCGGATGGGAAGACACCGTCCGCACATCCGAGTACGCCGCGTCGATGGGCGGTTCACAGGTCTATCTCGAACCCGGTGAGGAGATGACCGTCGCCGAGATGGTCAAGTGCGTGGTCGTGGCGAGTGCGAACGATGCCGCGGTCGCGCTTGCCGAAGCGGTTGCCGGAAGCGAGGAAGCGTTTGTCAAGCGTATGAACGAGCGTGCCGCCGAGCTTGGCATGACCAACACCGTCTTTTTGAACACCAACGGGCTTGACGATACCGCCGACGGTCATGTGACCAGCGCACGCGATATCGCCATAATGTCGCGCGAGCTTATCACAAAGCATCCGCAGATACTCGAATACTCCTCTATCTGGATGGACACCATCCGCGGCGGCGCGTTCGGACTTACCAATACCAACCGCCTAATCCGATTCTACGCCGGAGCGAACGGACTCAAGACCGGCTCGACCTCAAAGGCGAAGTTCTGCATCTCTGCCACTGCCGAGCGAAACGGTATGCAGCTTATCGCCGTGGTGATGGCATCCCCGACGCGCGACGAGCGCAACGAGACCGCAAAGAAGCTGCTCGACTACGGTTTCGCAAACTACGAAGTCGCCCCCGTCGCACCGACTGCACCGCTTGATGACCTGCGAGTGCTCGGCGGCGTTGCCGATACGGTGCGTCTCGGCGCTGACGAGACCTCGCTCGTGCTCCCGAAAGGGCAGGCATCGAAGCTGACACAGCAGATTTATCTGCCTGAATACATATCCGCTCCCGTAAAGGCGGGGGATGAGGTCGGAAAAATAGAATTTTTCATTGACGGCGAGGTTGTCGCTACGCTTCCCGTGACGGCGGCGGAAAATGTCGAAAAGATAGGCTACTTCGGGCTTTTCAGTCGATTTATGAAGAAGATGCTGCTGGTAGAGGTGTAATTTTAAACCCCATTTAAAATTACAAATACATTACAAACAAATGCGACCTATTGCAAAAAAAAGGTACTTGTAGTATCATATGTACAGGGAAAATCTTCACTATGCGTAAATTGTGCCCGAAACCTGCAGAGCATTCACGTGAGACCGAATGCTTCAAGTCAAGGGATGATTTACAAGGTGGGGATCTACCGCAAATAATATTTTTTAAGGAGAAACAAAACAATGAGAAATCTCAAGAAGTTTTTTGCATTAGTTCTTGCAATGCTTATGATCGTAAGCGCTACTGCAATCGTTTCCGCTGATTTCGCAGACGTTGCAGCTGACAACATTTATGCTAAGGCTATCAACGATCTCGCAGACAAGAAGATCACCGTTGGCGGTGACAGCGGCTTCAATCCCGACGGCATGGTTACAAGATGGCAGATGGCTCTCTTCGTAGCACGTGCTATGACAGGTGAAGTTGACAATGCTGTTTGGGCTAACGGCATCAACATTTTCGATGACGTTAACGACGGTCATTACAAGGGTGCTATCTCGCACGCTTACCTCAACAACGTAATCCTCGGCGTTGGCGACAACAAGTTCAACCCCGATGGAAACATCACTTACGGCGCTGCTCTTAAGATGGCAGTTTGCGCACTTGGCTACGAAGTTAAGTACGACGCTACCAACTGGGCACTCGCATTCTACGGCAAGGCACAGGAACTCGGTCTCACCGCTGGCGTTGCTGTATACGATCTTGACAAGGAACTCACCAGAGCTGAGACTGCACAGATCATCTACAACATGATCTATGCTGCTCCCGCTGCTAAGGACGCTAAGACCTTCGCTGCTGCTAACTTTGGTGGTATCATCGGTGTTGCTGAAGACACTCTCTT
>JAFQVU010000024.1 GCA_017407885.1 Clostridia bacterium | reverse complement strand
TTCTATATGGAAGGACCGTATATGAATCCCAAGTACGGTGCCTCGCCCGAGAAAAATAAGTGGAAAGGCGAGATCAAGGCAGAGGATTATACCCCGGTGGTTGAAGCTGCCGGTGAACATGCCAAGGTTTGGGCTATCGCTCCCGAAAGAGAGGGCCTCGAACCTTTCCTTGCAAAAGCAAAGTTAGTCAATCCGAGCACAGTGTTTGCAGTTGGACACAGCGAGGCAACTCCTGCGCAAGTTCAGGCACTCAAAAAATACGGCATCGGTCTGCAGACTCACTGTATGAATGCAACCGGACGTCCTGAATGCGCAAGTGGCACACGAAGCTGCGGCCCAGATGAGGCTTGCCTTATGGACAAAGATATATACTGCGAGATGATTTGCGATTCGCAGGGTATACATGTCGCGGCTGATATGCAGCAGTTTATTATTTCTGTTAAAGGAATTGATAAGGTTGTCCTTATTTCGGACAGCTATGTAAGCGACGAGCCGACACCGCCGGAATTTGCGCATATCACCGATCTGCAGTTTGATGCAAACGGGGGACTTTGCGGAAGCAAGCTTACGCTTGACAAGGCGTGTGCGAATGTTAGGATGCATACCGGATGCAGTGTAATCGACGCGTTTCTTATGGCATCACGTAATCCGGCGAGAGCTATCGGAATGGGCAGTGAGCTTGGAAGCATCACCATCGGCAAGAGAGCGGATATAGTTATTGTCGATGACGGATTTAATGTTGAAAACGTAATGCTTAAAGGCAAATTTTTAAAATAAAGAAAGGTAATTATTATGTTAAAAGCTGGAATGACTAGAGCGGATATCACACCTGGGCAGGGCATAGAGCTTGAGGGTTATCCTCACTATCCGAGACACAACACCGGTGCACACGATCCGCTGTATGCGGCTTGTATGTACCTTGATAACGGCAAAGAGGCAGTTGCAATGGTGACTCTTGACCTCTTGTTCTTCTCGAAGATATATGTTGCGGAAGTGCGCCGCAAAGTAGAAGAAAAGTGCGGTCTCAAGGGTGCTAACATCATGTTCAGCTGCTCACACACACACTCCGGTCCTGCGGCATCCGGCTTCATCGATGTTGAGGATCTTGAAAAGGGAAGAGAGCAGCCGATGGAATATATCAACAGTCTTATCGCAAAGCTTGTTGATATCATAGTTGAAGCAAAGACTAACGCTTTTGATGCGTATTTTGCTTACGGTACTGCTATCTGCGGCGCTGAATCGGGCGTTGGCGGAAACCGCCGTATGCCGGGTGGACCGCATGATCCGCTGGTAAGCGTTATGGCGGTAAAGGACACAAATGATGTCGTTCGCGGCGCGCTTGTAAACTACACTCTCCATCCGACGTTTATTCATGAGTGGAGCACTGTCTGCACCGCTGACTATCCCGCTTACCTCAAAATGCAGATTGAAGAAGTATATCCGAATGCTCTTACAGGCTTCTCGCAGGGATGCTCCGGTAACCAGTCGAGTCGTTACTACCGTCAGGGCGAGAGCTATGATGAGGCAGAGCGCGTAGGACGCGCTATCGGTAAAGCGGCTAATAACGTTATCGCAAAGGCAAATTGGATGAACGATTTTGAGATTAAGGCAGCATCCACTGAAATCGAGATTGATCTTCGCAGTTTTGGGACAGAAGAAGAACTCGTAGCGCAGGTTGAAAGAGATACTGCTATCTACAAGGAGCTTTATGCTAAATACGGTCAGTCCACCAACCGCGACGAATACTATCTTTGGCAGAATGCTAACCTCAAGTGCCTCGGTTCGGAAAATCAGCTCGGTTATGTACGTCTTCAGAATAAGGGCGTTAAGATCGAGATGCTCGAGGATGAAAATCCTGCTGAAATTCAGGTGTTCAACATCGGCGGAGTCGCTGTTGTCGGATTCCCCGGTGAAGCGTTTGTTGAGTACGGGCTCTACATAAAAGCAATGGCAGGCTTCGGTATGGTCGTTGTAAACGAGCTTACTAACGGACTTCTTCCCGGTTATATGTACACTCCCGAATCCATCGTTACCGGTGGCTACGAAACTGACACCTCCATGCTTGCAGAAGGCTTCGGACGCAAGCTTGTCAACAAGGTGCTTGAAATAGCTGATCTCGTAAAATAAATTTAGTTAAAGAAAGGAAAACATTATGCTTAAGACCGGATTTGCAAGAACAGATATAACACCTCCCCAGGGACTGTCGCTGATGGGATATCCGCACTATGACAGATTTAATACCGGTGCACACGATCCGCTTTATGCGGCTTGTATGTACCTCGACAACGGCGAAAACGCTGTTGCCATGGTAACGCTTGATCTGCTTTATTTCTCGAAGCCGTATGTAATGAAGGTGCGCAGTCTTGCCGAGGAAAAATGCGGTATCAAGGGTGAAAATATCATGATTACCTGTACGCATACCCACTCCGGCCCGCGTACATATAAAAATGTTTCCGACGACGATCCAACGACCGCTGAGCCGGCGCGTGACGCATATGTTGAGGATATCATCGTTAAGATAGCTGATCTCGTTGCAGAGGCTAAGAATACCGCATTTGACGGAGAATTTGCATACAATGTGGCACTTTGCGGCGCAGAGCAGGGCGTTGGAGGTAACCGACGTGTACCCGGTGGGCCACATGATCCGCTTGTTTCGGTAATGGCTGTAAAGGACATGAAGGGCGATCTTCGCGGAGTGCTCGTGAACTATACGCTTCATCCGACATTTATCCATGAATGGGTAAATGAATGTACTGCAGACTATCCTGCATATCTCAAGATGCAGATTGAAGAAACTTATCCGACCTGTCTTTCCGGCTTCGGTCAGGGGGCATCGGGCAATCAGTCGAGTCGCTATTACCGCAACGGTGAGAGCTTCGACGAGGCAGAGCGTGTCGGACGTGCGATCGGTAAGGCTGCGTGTGAAGCTATTTCGAAAATGAAATGGAATTCAGACATCGAGATTAAGACCACATCCACCACTATGGAGATGGAGCTTCGTGATTTCGGCCCCATCGAACTGCTCGAAAAGCAGGTTGAGCATGATACTGCCGTTTACAAGGAGCTTTATGCAAAGTACGGCAAGTCGGAAAAGCGCGAGGAATATTTGCTCTGGCAGAACGCAAACCTTAAGTGTCTCGGCTCTGAGAATAAGCTTGCATTTGCTCTTAAAATGAAGAGTGGCGGAAAGGTTGACAGAGCCCAGGATGAAAGTCCCGTTGAAATTCAGGCATTTAATCTCGGCGGACTTTGCGTGATCGGCGTTCCCGGCGAGATGTTCGTGGAATATGCCCTTTATGTTAAAGCTATGGCAGGATTTGGAATGGTTGTTTTTAATGAGACAACTAACGGATGCCTGCCCGGATATGTCCATACCCCGGAGGCTCTTACTTTTGGCGGCTATGAAACCGATTCATCGGTTATCGGTGATAAATTCGGACGCCATATGGTTGAAAAAATACTCGACACAGTCGAGAAAATTAAATAATTAAGGAGGATCATCACAATGATCAACGGACCAGACAACTTCAAATTTAAGCCGGCAGATTTTTATCCTTTCAAGGATACCGCGGAGATTGATCGTGTGCGCGCGATTACCAAGGATGATATTATTGCCATGAACGGCAAGCATCCTACCTGTCCCACAATGCATATTCATATTCCTGATCAGTATGAGCTTGGAATGTACTTCGTTACCGACATGGTAAAGAGAATTATTGATTCTGACAGATATGACCAGAAATGCGTCATGATTATGCCGAACCCCAACCCCGGCTATATTCAGGTGGCATACATGCTCGATAAGCTGAATGTAAGCTGCCGTAACGTCAAGTTCTATATGATGGACGAGTGGGCAGATGAG
>JAFQVU010000023.1 GCA_017407885.1 Clostridia bacterium | reverse complement strand
TTGCTACAACCTTTGTCGTCGTTGTCCCATTCCTTATTTGCGGACTTTTCATTATCAGCCGCAAGGCTATGCCGGCGTTCAGAAGCGTTTTTAGAAAGTACGACCGACTCAACGAATCTATTGAAGAAAACGTGCGTGCGATGAGAGTCGTCAAGGGCTTTTCGCGTGAGGAATATGAAAAGGAAAAATTCTTTTCTGCATCCGATGATATTCGCTGTGATTTCACAAAAGCCGAGCGTATCGTTGCCCTAAACGGCCCCGTTATGCAGGTCTGCCTTTACTTTAATATGATATTTGTCCTTCTTGTCGGCTCGAAGATGATAATCACAAGCGGTGGTACAGAGATATTTGTAGGTCAGATTTCGGCTATGCTTACTTACGGTATGCAGATACTCATGTCGCTCATGATGCTTTCGATGATTTATGTAATGCTCACGATGTCGGCGGAATCCGTAAAGCGTATCTGCGAGGTGCTTGACGAGGCTCCTGCGCTTAAAAATCCCGAAAACGCGCTCACAGAGGTGCGTGACGGCTCAATTGATTTTACGGACGTAAGCTTTAAGTATTCTTCAAAAGCAGAAAAGTACGCGCTTTCCGATATTAATCTTCACATCAAGTCCGGTATGACGGTAGGTATTCTCGGCGGTACCGGTTCGAGTAAATCCACTCTTGTACAGCTTATTGCGCGCCTTTACGATGTAACCGAGGGATGCGTCAAAGTAGGCGGCGCTGATGTGCGCGAGTATGACCTCGACACCTTGCGCGGCTCGGTCGCGATGGTGCTTCAGAAGAACTTGCTTTTCTCGGGAACTATTAAAGAAAATCTTCGTTGGGGCAATAAAGACGCGACTGACGAGGAGCTTTCCGAGGCATGCCGTCTTGCGCAGGCGGATGAATTTGTACGTTCTTTCCCTGATGGGTATGATACAATGATAGAGCAGGGCGGTACAAACGTATCGGGCGGTCAGAAACAGCGTCTCTGTATCGCACGTGCGCTTCTCAAGAAGCCGAAGATACTCATTCTCGACGACTCGACGAGTGCGGTCGATACAAAGACCGATATGCTTATCCGCGAGGGATTTAAGCAGTATATTCCCGAGACCACCAAGATAATCATAGCACAGCGTGTTGCATCGGTGCAGGATGCCGATATGATAATCGTTATGGACAACGGTAAGATTTCGGCGGCAGGTACGCATGATGAACTGCTCGCTTCAAGTGAGATATACCGTGAGGTATATACACAGCAGACGCAGGGAGGTGCAGAGAATGAGTAAGGTACAAAACAACATGAAACCGCCGAAGCGTAAGCTCGATTTTTCAGTTCTCGGACGTGTTATGAAGCTTCTTCTCGGGTATTATCCACGCCTTGTTCCGCTTACAATAGGATGTATTCTGTTTGCCGCTGTTGTTTCGGCTATTCCGGCACTCTTCCAGCAGAAAGTGCTTGCGGCGATTGAGGTGTGGTATCAGTCCCGTGACTGGGAAGGGGCTAAGACGGAGATTGTTCCTCTGGTGCTCGTGTTAGTGGTGCTTTATATTCTATCGCTCACTGCTATCACAGTCTACAACCAGCTTATGGCATATATCACCCAGGGCTTCCTTTCAAAAATGCGTATCAGAATGTTTGACGGTATGCAGAATTTGCCGATAAGTTACTTTGACTCCAACAAGCACGGAGACATAATGAGTCATTACACTAACGATATTGACACGCTCCGTCAGCTTGTATCGCAGTCGCTTCCGACTATGCTTCAAGCGATTGTCATTGTCGTAGTGGTCTTCTGCATCATGCTGTGGTATAGTATACCGCTTACCTTGCTTGTAATGCTCGGCGTTGCGGCGATGCTGTTCGTTTCGAAGAAGATAGGCGGAGGTTCGGCGAGGTATTTCATCCGCCAACAGCAGGCTATCGGTAAGACAGAGGGGTTTGTTCAGGAGATGATGAACGGGCAGAAGGTCATCAAGGTATTCTGTCACGAGGATGAAAGCAATGCCGATTTCGACAAAATAAACGATGCTCTTTACGAGGACAGCTACCGCGCTCATGCATATGCAAATACCATGGGACCGATAATCATGAATATCGGAAACACGCTGTATGTGCTCATTGCCACAGTAGGTGCGTTGTTTGTTCTGTCGGGTATCCCGAACTTCAGCATTTCCGGTATGGCGTTCAGTATAAGTATCGTCGTGCCATTCCTTAATATGACAAAACAGTTTACCGGCAATATGAATCAAGTCTCACAGCAGTTCAACTCCATTGCGATGGCTGGGGCGGGCGCGAAACGTATATTTGATTTGATGGATCAGGTGCCCGAGACCGATGACGGCTATGTTACCCTTGTAAACGCGAAGATTGATGAGAAGGGAAATATTACCGAAGCGGCTGAACGTACCGGTAAATGGGCGTGGAGACACCCCCATGGAGACGGAAGTATCACATACACCGAGCTTCGCGGAGATGTACGACTTACCGAAGTGGACTTCGGTT
>JAFQVU010000208.1 GCA_017407885.1 Clostridia bacterium | reverse complement strand
TGGGCGGTTACCGAAATGGAGCGCCGTTACGAGCTTATCGAGGGCGCGGGCGTGCGTAATATCAAAGGATACAATCAGTCTATAGCGAACGATCCCGATGCGGAAAAGCTGCCGCAGATCGTTATTATAATCGACGAGCTTGCCGATCTTATGATGATGGCGCGTGATGATGTCGAGGAAGCAATCTGCCGTATCGCGCAGAAGGCACGTGCCGCAGGTATGCATCTTGTTATCGGCACACAGCGTCCTTCTGTTGACGTAGTTACCGGTCTTATCAAGGCGAATGTGCCGTCGAGAATTGCATTTACAACCGCAAATCAGGTTGACTCGCGTACTATAATTGATACTGTCGGCGCGGAAAAACTGATCGGACGAGGCGACATGCTCTATGCGCCTATCGGTAGTTTAAAGCCGATGCGCGTTCAGGGATGCTTTGTTTCGGATGATGAGGTCGAAGAGGTTACTGCGTTTATCAAGAACAATTACGGTACTAAAGAATACGACCAGTCGGTTATGGATACTATTGAGCGTGAGGCACAGCTTTGCGGCAATAAGAAATCCACTGTGCTCGGTGACGGCGATGAGGAAGCCAATGACGGCGATCCTATGCTCAAGCCGGCTATACAGCTTGCCGTTGAATCGGGCAAGATATCGACCTCGCTTATACAGCGCCGTCTCCAGCTCGGATACGGACGTGCGGCAAAGCTCATTGATGCGATGGAGCAGATGGGAATTGTCAGTCCGCCGCAGGGACAAAAGCCTCGTGAGGTACTTATCTCAAAGCAGGAATATATGGAAATGGAGCTTCGCCGCGGAGAATAATTTTCGCAGAATCTTTTGAAATGGGAACAAATACTTTTGTTCTTCGTCAAAATCCAAGGAAAGGAAATCCTAAATGTCCACATTTATTGCAATAGACGGGCTTGACGGATCCGGTAAGGAAACGCAGTCGAACATGCTCGTAAGCACACTGAAAATCAACGACTACGCAGTTAGATATCTCAGCTTTCCGATGTATGAATCAGAGTCATCAGCGCTTGTGCGTATGTACCTTGACGGTAAGCTCGGAAGCCGTCCGTCCGATACTAATGCATACGCCGCTTCTACATTCTTTGCGTGTGACCGCTATGCATCATATAAGAGCGACTGGAAGCGCGATTACGATTCGCTTGATAAGATAATAGTCGCAAACCGCTATACATCGGCGAACGCTGTGCATCAGCTTTCAAAAATGCCTCGCGAAGATTGGGATGCATTCCTTGATTGGCTGTGGGATTTTGAGTTTATAAAGCTCGGTCTTCCGACTCCTGATCTTGTTATTTATCTTGAACTTCTTCCCGAACATTCTGCGGCACTTGTGAACAGCCGCTCCGATAAGACGGGACGCAAAAAGGATATTCATGAGAAAGATGCGGACTTTATGCGCCGCAGCTATGAGGCGGCACAGTTTGCTTCCGATAAGCTCGGTTGGACAAAGATAAAATGCTACGATGCTGACGGTATCCGCCCGAGAGCTGACATTTTTAAAGATATTGTCGATGCTGTTGTGAAAAAAACGGGAATAATACTGTAAGATTTTAAATATACATCCGACTATGTCATCGGATTTCGAGTAACTATATTGATTTGGGAGGTACAAAATGGTTTATATGTTTCTTGCTGAGGGATTTGAAGAAGTTGAGGCGCTCTGTCCGCTTGATCTTCTCAGACGTGCAGGCGTTAAGGTTTCTACCGTCGGTGTCGGCGGTAAGGTTATCCGCGGCTCACACGGTGTTGAGGTGATTGCAGATATCACTACCTACGAGGCGGAAAAAATGCTTGCAAAAAATCCTGCTGACATGGTCATTCTTCCGGGCGGTATGCCGGGAAGTCTCAATCTTCAGGCTGATGAGGTTGTAAACCGTTTTGTTACCTACGCAGTGGAAAATAATAAATATCTTGCCGCTATCTGCGCCGCACCTCTCATTCTCGGCGAGCGCGATCTGCTTGTCGGAAAGGAAGCTATATGCTATCCCGGATTTGAAGACAAGCTTCACGGTGCAAAGATATCGGAAAAATCCGTTGTTACTGACGGCAAATACATTACAGGCAAGGGAATGGGCGTCGCGCTTGAATTCGGTCTTGCACTCGTGAGCGCGCTGGTCTCGGACGATATGGCATGCCAGCTTCGTGCGGCTGTTCAAGCCTGACTGTGAGGGCGTAAATGTACGAGATCAGAAAAAGAAAAAACGATATACGTGAAAAGTACAAGGCACTTCGAGCCGCTATCCCAGCGGATATAAAGGTAAGCATGGATGAAAAAATTTGCAGTATCTTCACGTCGCTTGCTACCTATAGATATGCCTCGGTACTGCTCATGTACGCTCCTAAATCCGATGAGGTAAATATATTCCCAATTGCGGAGAAGGCGCTTGCCGATGGCAAAAAGGTTGCGTTCCCACGGTGCATACCGGAAACGCATGATATGGAATATCACTATATAACCTCACTTGACCAACTGAAAAAGGGCACATACGGACTTCTTGAACCTACAGCGGATCTTCCCGTGTATGACCGTAATTCAACTGCACCTTCCGCATGTATCGTCCCCGCGCTTGTATATGACAAGCGTGGCTTCCGTCTTGGGTATGGGAAGGGATATTATGATCGCTATTTAAGCTCATACATCGGATCAAAGGTCGGTATGATCTACAGTGACTATATAATCGATTCACTGCCGCGCGGACGCTTTGATCTCTCGGTTGATTTTATTGCCACCGAGAAGGGTATTCGTGTCGTTGACGGAAAATAATAATTTCGGAGATAACAATGAAATTAAAATCTACCTTTATGGCGCCGCTGTTATCAATACTTGTTATACTGATGCTTGCCGCGTCTCGGTATATCGATCTTGAAGCACTCGCATATCAGGAGAACATATGCCTTGCGGTGATTGTACTGCAGCTTATTATCCTTTTGGTTCCAAGTGCTTTTTATACCAAACTGAAGGGCGAGGGGTTTGTGAAAAAACTCCGTTTTGCGCCTTTCGGTATCGAAAAACTGCTTGTTACTTTGCTTGCATCGGTTACCCTTATTTTAGGTGACACGCTCCTGAAACTTGCTCTTTATCATATGGGTGTATCCGGCGCTGACTATTCTGTTTATTCCTATTATCTCAATGGAACAGACCCCGGCGTATTGTATATGCTTATTACTTTCGCAGTAGTACCGTCTATCTGTGAGGAGATATTGTTCCGTTCGATACTTTGCGCTGAATATGAATCAAGCGGCGTTGTGACTGCGGTTATAGCTTCGGCGGCACTATACGGTATGTTCGGCATTAACTTTGCGGCGTTTCCGGTATACTTTTTCGCCGGAATTATGTTTGCACTTGTAATGTACATGACTCGCTCGGTATTTGCTTCAATGTTTTGTCACTTTATATACAGCCTCTTCAATCTTGCCGCGGCTGATACGGTACATACTGTTATCACCAAACCGCAGAGTACCGGATTTCTTGTATTTGCGCTTGCAAGCCTGTTTCTCATATGTCTTCTTATACTGCTTGGTGAGTGTGAGCGTATTTATTATGGGTACGCACTCGCAGGCAAAAAGGCAGAATATGCCGAGGCTTGCCCAAAATTCAGTTTGAAGAAATTCTCCGAAGCGCTTCTCGCACCGCCGTTTTTGGTGGCGATACTCGTTTTTGTGGTTGCCGCAATACAGTTCGGCATGTTATAATATAGTACACACGATTTCCTTGAAAGGAATTTCATAATATGGAAGAAAACAAAGATAAACGTATAAACGCTCAAAGCGGCGGTCTTGGCGATGAGACGATAGTTTTTCGCCGCCAGCAGGTATCTTCGTCTGCACAGCCAAAGCCGTCAGACGATATGCAGAATACGGCTAAACTGCAGGGCGGTGCGGTTATTCGCCCACTGAAGTCTCAAACGCCGCAGCGTCCGCATGAGAGCGTGCAAAAGCAGAAACCCACGCAGTCACAGACGCTTACACCCATGCAGCAGGCGCAGAAGCGGCAGCAAATGCTTCGTCAACAGCAGACGACACAGCCAGCGCAGCCAACTCAAAGAGCGCAGGGAACATCGGCTGTAAAACCGCAAGTACCACCTCAGCAGCAAAAGCCTGTACAGCCATCCGCGCAGCGTCCTTTGCAGCAGCGTCCGAGTGTACAGCAAAGTCAGCCGCTGCAGCAGAGACCGGTAACTCCGCAGACACGTGTGCCGCAGTCACCTGCTCAGCCGAAGTCTGTCCAGAACAATGCTCAGGCACAGCGTCCGGTGAACATTCCGCCGCAGAGGACGGCAAACACAAGCGGTCTGGTCCCTTCTAATTCCGTTGTATCAAGCGGTCGTACCGGAGTATCGAAGTCAAATCTTCCGGCTGCTAAGCCTCAGCCCCAGAAACGTACAGAAAACGATGATTTCGAGATAGACGAGCGTACGTGGGCGCGAAAAGCATATCTGTCAAAACGCGACAGCGCATTTGTTGATTCTGCCACAAGTGCTGTGATGAGCCTTGTCAAAGCGATGATATATATTGTTGCGGTAATAGCAGTTGCTGTGGGTATATCGGTATTCATTATAAATACCGGCAACGATGTTTTCAAGTTTGTGGTCGATGAGAAAATGGTAACTGTAACGATTCCGGAATACGCATCAATCGAGGATGTTTCGGATGCGCTCTATGATTCAGGTGCCATTAAATACAAGTGGGCTTTCAATTTCTGGAGTAAGCTCAAGGATTCGGGCGCGGAATTCATTCCCGGAACTTATGAGGTTTCAACTTCTCTGAACTATGACTATCTTCGCGCATCCTTTAAAGAGAGTACGAGGCGAACGGAAGTCCGTATAACAATACCCGAGGGATACACGGTTGATGAGATTATTGATAAATTTGTCGATAACGGTATAGGTACTCGTGATGGATTCGTTGATGCGATACAGAATTACGATTTTGACTACCCATTCCTTGAAGGACTTGAAGTTAGAGCAGACAGAATATACCGCCTTGAAGGCTATTTGTTCCCTGATACGTACAATTTCTATCAGGATTCAAGTGAGGTTGCGGTATTGACAAAACTGCTTGATAATTTCAATCGCAAATTTGTTGAAGAGTATTATAATCGCTGTATTGACCTCAATATGACCGTGGACCAGGCGATAATTCTTGCATCGATGGTGGAATCGGAGACTCGATTTGCGGATGAGCTTGGATATGTTTCGTCTGTATTCCATAACCGACTGAAATATTCGGCATCGTTCCCGTATCTCAACTCGGATGCTACTATCATGTATGCAATGCATCACGATCTCGGCGGACGTCCCGATAATATGTCCGGTGACGATACAAAGTACGAGACGCCTTACAACACCTATACAAACAAGGGATTGCCGCCCGGACCGATATGCAATCCAGGTCTTAACTCGATAAAATACGCGCTCTATCCAAATGAGAGCAACTACTTCTATTTTGTATCCGATTCTGTCGGACGTATGCTTTTTGCAACCACCGAGGCGGATCATATAAAAAATATCAATACCGCTCGCGGTAACTGATAAATTAGAGAGCCGCGGATGCTTCCGCGGCTCTGCTATTATAACTTTATAAGGAAGTCTTTGCTTTGCAAAGACATGGTAATTAAAATGACTCATGGATTTATACAGGTCGCTGCCGCATCGCCGAGAGTCAGAGTGGCAGACACAAATACCAATGCAATCGAGATAATAAACACTTGCATTGAAGCAAATGAACTTGGCGTAAAGTTGATCGTATTCCCCGAATTATGTGTTACCGGAGCTTCATGCGGCGATATGTTTCTGCACAAAACACTTCTTGACGGGGCAGAGGAAGCTGTACTTTCGATTGCGCAGGAAACCGCAGGTCTTGATACAGTAATATTCATAGGCGCACCGATAAGACGAGAGGGTAAGGTGTATAACTGCGCCGTTGCGATATACGGCGGAGAAATCCTCGGTATATCACCTAAAAAACATCTATTGGTACGCGGTGATTTCTGCGAGACACGGGTGTTCACGCCGGCGCCGGATAAGTGCGGAACGGTCGATATCGGTGGGATATTCTATCCCTTTGGCGCAGATATGCTGTTTTACTGTGAATTTCTGCATGAGTTTAATTTTGCCTGTGAATTTGCAAGCGGACTGTCGCAAATCGACCCTATATCAAGTTCTCATGCTCGTGCAGGTGCGACCATAATATGCACGCTTGGGGCGACGAGCGAAACAGTTGGCAAAACCGAGCTTCGCCGTACACTTTTATCGGCTCAATCTATGCGTACCATAAGCGCATATATCTATGCAGATGCGGGATACGGAGAGTCTACCACCGATTTTGTTTTTGGCGGACACAGATTGATTTTTGAAAAGGGAAGAATGCTTGCCGAGTCGAAGCCGTTCTTGGACAGAGACACATGTACTTTGACTGTATCCGATGTCGATGTTCAAATGCTGTCTGGGGAGCGAATGAAGAATTCTTTGTTTACTCCGATAGAAGTGACAGCAGAGAATTACTACAGTCTTTCCTTCGATATGCCGCTTTGTGATAATATTCTTACACGCGAGATTGCAAAATATCCGTTTATACCGGATATGGCGGATGCGTGTGCCGCACGCTGCGAGAGTATACTGAATATACAATCGCGCGGGCTGTGTAAGCGTCTTGAGCATACTCATGCAAAAAGTATGGTTATAGGTATTTCGGGAGGGCTTGATTCTTGTCTTGCACTTCTTGCTTCAGTGCGTGCGATGGATATTTTAAAGCGTCCGCGCACCGATATTATAGCCGTTACAATGCCATGTTTCGGCACAACTGCCCGCACTCGCAGTAATGCGGAGCTTTTATGTGAAGCACTCGGAGTCAGCTTCAGGTGTATCGATATAAAAGCGTCGGTTACCCAGCATTTTGCCGATATTGGTCATGATGAAAGCGTGCATGACGTGGTTTATGAGAATGCGCAGGCGCGTGAGCGCACGCAGGTTATAATGGATATAGCGAATGCCCAGGGCGGAATGGTAATCGGCACGGGCGACCTATCGGAGCTTGCCCTCGGATGGGCAACGTACAACGGAGACCACATGTCTATGTATGCTGTTAATTCTTCTGTTCCAAAAACGCTGATACGCCATATTGTCAGATATTATGCCGATTCATGCGGTGATAATAAGCTTGCGGCGGTGCTTTATGATATCCTTGATACGCCGGTAAGTCCCGAACTTTTGCCCGCGGACGAAAGAGGGGATATTATTCAAAAAACAGAGGATGTCGTAGGACCGTATGATCTGCATGATTTTTATATGTATTGGTTTTTGCGCTACGGATTTGCCCCGGACAAAATCGAACGCATGGCAAACGCCGCATTTGCTGATCTTTATGATTCTTCGATAATCAATAAATGGCTTGCGGTGTTTATGCGCAGATTTTTCAGTCAGCAATTTAAACGCTCCTGCTTGCCGGACGGACCGAAAGTCGGTTCGGTGTGTGTTTCACCAAGAGGCGAGCTTTGCATGCCGAGCGATATTGTAAGTACGCTTTGGAGTGAATGGTAAATCAGAATTTAACATAATCAAATAAAAACCAACGCGCAGTTATTTCTGCGCGTTGGTTTTTCTGTACTCGGGTGGTGCCACGTGAATTGTAACGTGATTCTTAAAGATGAAGCTTATGAGATGCGGGGGGGAAATCATGTTTGGAAGTATGCGGAAAGCCTAAAAAAGAGCTTCATATCGGCGTATAAGGAATTTGCTGATCAATATTCTTGAAAATAAATCCCCTTTAAAAGGTAATTTACCGTTTTAAAGGGGATTTTATTTGCGGTCAATATACTTTATTTACATTCGGGAAAAACAGTTTTCTTAGCCAACCCAAATGACCAAGCCTCGTGGCAAAGACTATAGAAAAATTCTTCTAAAGTAAAGCACCAAGGTGCCGAGATGAATCCGCGAAGATTTTCGGGATGTTTGAATGTGTCTTTGCAGTAGCGCATTGTCTGATCCATATTTCGCGGATCGATAAGCGCGGAGCATGCGGGAATCTGCTCATATCCCCATTCGTCTAACTTGTTGTAAACTTCAATTCTGCCGGAATGGGAGAAAAGTGCCTCGGAGTTTTTGTAGTCGGGTGAAACGAATCCGTAATACCAATTAGAGAGCAAAACGTCCTTTGGTACATTGTTTGTAAATTCTTTATCACCGCCGAAGGTTTCTACAAGATGTGGATCAGCCCACATCCAAGGACGCACACCGTTTTTTCTGCAAGTATCAAATAAATCGTGAGCATCTTCCATAAGTTTGTATGGACTGCGAACAGCCGCAATAGGGAAGTTTGCTTGATCTTCTGCAGTTTCTTCCTCCATTCCCAAATGGAAAAATTCCGGCTTGTCAAAGAGATCGATCGTTTCCTCAATCAAATCGCGGCAGAGCTTCGAATATACGGGTGAGCCGATCATATTCGCGTACTGTTTAGCCCATCCGCTGTGCCCAGATGAGAAATTAAATTTAGGTAAGGGTGTTATGCCCATTTCGCGCAGACGCGATAACTCACGTTTAACCTCATCCTTTGTCCACGAGCCTTCAACAGCAAGCTCAGGATGAGAATCAAATTTTATACCCTCACCGATATCAATCAGAAGCGTGTTGAGTCCGCACGCAGGTAAAAAACTTGTTATTTTATCCCAGCATTCTTTTTCACAAACTAATTTTTCGTTATAATTCTCACACCCGGGCTTACTCCACATATTGGATCCAAGATGAAGCAGCATAGTCCACATCATGCCCGTGTTAGTTGCTTTTTCCATATTTATGTATACCTTTCACAGTTTTTTATTACAATAAAAAATGTTATATAAAATAAAGCATTCTTCCTGTTCCCGCGATGTAATCTTTTCCTGCTTTAAAGAGTGTGGCGTCGGCTTTAAGGCCGTATATGCTGGCAGAATCGGTCAAAAGCATAGGAACTGTAATATACCCGAGAAGTTTATCTTTATTCTTGATAGTTTTGTCACAGTATGACATCGTTTGGAGCATGTTCGGACGAATAAGATGCGATGATCCGGCAGGTATATGTTCGTATCCTTGTTCATCTAACATATTATGAAGAAGTGTTTTTTCGGGATTTCTGAACAGTGCACTTGGGGACATATGAATAAGGCTTGATTGTTGGTCTTTCTTTTCGATATCCGGGAAATCCGGGGCAATATTTCCCATGTATAAATTAGATAGCAATACACTTTTAGGAACGTTCTCGAGGAATGATTCCTTTCCGCCAAAGGATTCTATGACGGTTGGATCTACCCATATCCAGGGACGCACGCCATTTTCAAGACATGCCTTGAAAAGTACGTTGGCATCCTCAATCATTACTTTGGGACTGCGTACGATTGTAACAGGGAAGTATTCTTGATTTGAACCGTTTTCATCATTGAGTCCCAGATGAAAGAATTTGGGAGTATCAAAAATTTCTATGGTTTCTTCAATGATGTCTCTGCAAAACTTATGATATTCTGGGGTGTTTACCGCAAATCCGTAATCCTTCATCCAAGCGTTATGAGCGCAGGAAAAATTAAATTTTGGAATAGGAGTAATTCCCATATTACGAAGACGACTGAGTTCTGCCTTTAATTCATCTTTGCTCCATGCCCCCGGTACTGAAATTTCGGGGTGCGAATCAAGTTTAACGCCTTCTCCGATATTGATTACTACTGTGTTAAATCCAGATTCCGCCATGAAATCGGTTATTTCTCTCCAGATTGCCTTATCGCAATGCATGGTTTCATGGTATGGCAAAGTATCTTGAGTATAACGCTTCTTTTCGCCCTTCTTGCTCCACATGTTAGATCCAAGATTAAGAAGCATAGCCCACATCATATTT
>JAFQVU010000207.1 GCA_017407885.1 Clostridia bacterium | reverse complement strand
TCTTCTATATTACAATCTTGACACCTGCGAACTTCAATTACATCGCTTACACAATTATATGCTCTTTTATACCAATTACTCCAATCGTGTTCTTTAATAAGAATCCGCTCTTCTTCAGCGCCACATTCATAACATTCACGCCATGCTTCGCCTTCGTCACCACACGCTACACCATTACTCATAAACCACTCAGTCCATTCGTGATTAATGCCATCACAAGTACTTCGTGTAGTCTCTGCCGAAGCAGGAACGGCAAGTGAAACTGTCATCGGCACTATCATAAGTAATGCCAGAAGCATAGATACCGTCCGCTTTGCTTTTTTAAGGATTGTTTTCATAATATTCTCCTTTATAATAGTTTATAAAATGTCGTTTTACACTATTACAGCATTTATAAAACTATTATAACATTTTTAAAAGTGCGTGTCAATGAGTTTAGCATATTTTAAAAGTATGAAGTGTATTGCTTTTGGGTTATACTGAATAAAAAGGGGATGTTGATATGAATGCGGAATTCGTAAGAGAAAGAATAACCCAGCTTCGACTGCAAAAGGACGTTTCTGAATATAAAATGAGCTACGATCTTGGTCACAGCAGAGGTTACATTAATAATATTTCATCAGGAAAGGCTCTTCCGTCGCTCAGTGAGCTTTTCGCCATCTGCGACTACTTCGGAATTTCGGTAACAGAGTTTTTTGACACAAGCATCAATAATCCCCGTCTGTGTCAAAAAACAGCCGACATACTTGAGCAGCTTTGCGACGACGACCTTGATCTTTTATATCAGATAGCTATCCGCTTTCACAAAAACGATTAATATCAAAACGACAAAAAAGCAAGAGTAAACGAATATTTACTCTTGCTTTTATTTTGTAGATTTGGTTATTTGATAGCCTTGTTCTTCCACTTGCCTGCGGCGTAGAAGATGACGGTCAGCACCGCGCCGATGACCCAGGAGGCAAGCAGCGAGATCTGAATACATTCGCTTCTGCCGTGGGGAAGCTCGGGGGTTCTGGTCAGGAAGGATATGATATACGCTATCGGAACGCGGATAGCAACGGTGGTGATAAGCGAGATCCACATGGGAGTCATTGTGTCACCCGCGCCGCGCATAATGCCCGAAAGACTCTGGGTTACGGCAACCGCTATATATCCAACCGCGAGGATCATCATAAGACGGTAGCTGAGATCAACAAGTTCGGTGGTATTGGTGAAGACGCCCATCAGACCTTTACCGAAAAGAAGTATCGCACCTGTGATTGTCGCCGAGCAGATAACTGCCATGAGCGTTCCCTGCTTTGCGCCCTTGGTAACGCGGTCATAAAATCCGGCTCCGACATTCTGTCCCGCGTATGTGGTGAGTGCCGTACCAAAGGAGAAGTTGGGCATCATGGCAAATCCGTCAACGCGCATGATAACGACGTTCGCCGCGATGAACTGCTCGCCGAATTGATTGGTAAGCGACTGTACGATTATCATTGCCGACGAGAAGATCGCCTGAGTAAGACCCGAGGGCAGACCGAGCTTAACTATAGTCTTGACATAATGAGCCGTGGGCTTGAGATATTTTACGCCGAAGTCAAAATGCTCCTTCATTCGTGCCAGCTTAACGCAGCAAAGGATAGACGAAATAAACTGCGCAATAACGGTAGCAAGCGCAACGCCGGCTACGCCCATCTGCACAACGGCAACGAAATATATATCAAGTCCGATATTGAGAACGGTAGCAACAAGCAGATATATCAGCGCCGAAACGGAATCGCCGAGCCCGCGCAGGATACCGCTGAGTATATTGT
>JAFQVU010000206.1 GCA_017407885.1 Clostridia bacterium | reverse complement strand
CCGCCCTGCGCGGTATAGTAATTAAAGAGATATTCCTGATAACTATAGCTTCTGTAAGCACTGGTTACGCTGACATCCTCGAAGCCAGCCGCGCGAAGCTCTCTGAACATAGCTTCAAGCGACATTGCCGCATACTCACGGAGCATCTGTGTCTCACGTCCGTCATCGCGCGTATCGGCAACAGACCTGAGATCCTGCGGAATATGATCGGAACCAAGTTTGTTGTCATGATTAACAAGCATCAGAAACTCATCGGTATTACCGGGATTCATATAATCCTCATAAACGACAAGGTTTGTCACAAATCCAAGATCGGGGAGCTGTGCCATCGCCTCTGCTTCCTCATCGAGCGGTTTAAGACCGATAGGTGACTGAAGCAGGAAAGAAAGCTCACCGTAAACCGCCTCTTCTCCGCGCGGAAGCTTGCCGTTTTCATTAAGATTGGTAATAATGCGTTTAACCGTTACCTTGTGAGAACGCTCATCCACATCGACTTCGATTCCGTTAAAGTAAGCACTGACAAAATCAACGGGTACGTAAAGCTCGCCATCCTCATAATAGCATTCCGCTCCGAGTCTTGTCTCAACCCCGTTGACATAAACAAGGCGTGAATCAGTCACAAAACGGATCGTCTCGGCTTCGTCGCCCTTGATAACATATTTCATATCCTCGCTTGAACCCGTAGCGGCAAGGTCGCACATACGCGCAATATCAGTAAAGCTGATATAAACTCGCCCGTTTCTGACAGCGGTCGAATTCGGAAGCGAATATTTGTCATCGCCGATCACATAACTGTAGCGGGATGAGTCATTCGACGGCGCACGATTGAGATTGAAGAAAAACAATGCGGCAGAGAGTCCTGACATCAGTGCGAATACCACGAGAAACAGCAGAAATCTGGCGATAAATGTCTTTATTACTGCAGAACGGCGTTTCTTTATATAGTAGCGTTCTCTCTGGCGATTCACCTTGTTGATCTCGATCTGTTCGGGAGTCAACTTGACCTCTCGTTTTGTCGCACGGCGATTTGTCGGAGTTTGATTTTTGATTCTGCTCATAGATGATTGGTGATGCGCCGCATTGGCTGTATTCCCTCGCGGCGGAGTCTTCCTCGCCGCCCCTCTGTTTTGCGTAGGGACGCCCTTGGCGGAACGATTTTGCGTATTTCCCTGCGGTTGAGGACGCGGTGGATTGTTCCTGCCGTTATTTGGCTGACGATTGTTGTTCATATTAATCACCCCTGTCTTTGCGAAGCAAAGACTTCCTTATTTGTCGATATTTTGTAGTTTTCGCCTGCAAAATTGGCGGCAAAGCCAACAAAGACAAAAATTCGTTGCGTGAAAAAATTATTTTTCACGCTAACCTCTATCTATAATCCAAGCAAGTGACATATAAGAATGCCACAGAGTAGTATTTGTAAGTTATAATATTATTATAGCACATAGTCCGACACAAATAAAGAGCATTTCACAATTTTTTATGTTTTTTTTAATATTATTTCTCCCAATTTTCGGACAATACCCGACACCATAGCTCTTTAAGGTATTTCCTATGTTTACTATAATCAGGGCAATACACGCTCACCATATTCCAAAAACGCGGCGAATGGTTAAATTCACTCATATGGCAAAGCTCATGAATGATAATGTAGTCAATAGCTTCGGGAGCCGCCATAATGCAAAACCATGAAAAATTAAGTGAATTGCCGCGAGACATGCTCGCCCAGTGCGATGTAGCTGAATTTATCTTTACGGCACTCGGAAATATCCCCGTAGCCTCGGAGAGTTCTGCCGTCCGTTTAGTAAGATACTCCCTTGCGGAGATTTTGTATACATATATCATGCTCTGCCGTATTTCATCACGGCTAAGTGAGGGTGGAAGATAAACTGTATCACCGTCTATCCCTACATCGTGTCCTCTCGCATCGCGTATCACCGCTTCACGTCCGAGAAACCGCACCTTTGAGCCGTAATCGAGAAAAAAGCTTTCGCGCTGTGTATTACGTAAGCGCTGTCTCTCACATTGAACTGATATTTTTTCGACATACGGGAGCATCAGCTCTTTTATTTTTTTCAGCGATATACTCCTTGGGGCAAGTATCTCCGCCTCGCCGTCCTTTCCCACGCGAATACATACAGTTCTGCGATAAGAGCGCTTAACACGGCATATAAGCGAGCCAAGCTCAAGAGTTTCCATATTTAAAATCCCTCGAAAATTCGCATCCGCAAAAATCCTGACGGTAGAGCCCATATTCACGCGAAAGCTCGATTGAACGCTTGTAACCCTCACGCTTCTTGAAATCGGACGGCAGATACCGTATACCGTATGTCTCGGAAAGCTCTGCGCCAATCTCATTCAGCTTTGCGGCATTTTTATGTGGGCTGACTGTAAGCGTAGTAGCAAAGTAATCATATTCCCCAGAGTGCTCCGACATATATTTTGCAGTCGCCTCAAGACGCTCACGATAGCATGCAAAACAACGCACACCGCCTTCGGGCAAAGCTTCGAGTCCGCGTGACAGCTCATAAAAGCAGGTCGGAGCGTGGTCACATACGATCAGATCTATCTTTTTATCATGCGGCATGATCGATATCAGCCGTTTGAGTTCATCTGCTCTCTTCATATATTCACTGTAATCCGTGATATTGGGGTTGTAAAAATATACCGTAATATCGAAATATTTGGTAAGATATTCGAGTACATAGCTCGAGCATGGCGCACAGCAGGCGTGCAAAAGCAGCCTGGGAACGGTATTCTCACGTTCAACTCGCGCAAGCTCATTTTCAAGTAACTGCTGATAATTTATTTTCATAATTTTTAAATTAATATTGCATACGCAAATTATTTGTGGTATAATCTAAATGTAATTTGTTTGTTTCAAACGTCGCTTAAGGGGGTGATAGCTTGAAAAATCGTCATACTGAGAAATTACGGCCAATAGCAACTGTGAATAACAGCACGATTCAGAACGGTAATAAAACAAGTATACGTCAGGAACCGCAAAACGCTGAAAATAGCACTGTTTCAACATTTGACATTATAATAAAAGCAATCACCGCCACCTCAGCCTGCATCGCTATAATAATGTTCGTCTCGCTGTTGTTTTGCAATTACACATATGAATATAATAGCGCATCGCTCCCGACGTATGCATCATACCACATACTGGAACTTCCGTCGAACAGCATAAGCGAAGATGATGTCTTCCACGAGCCGATACTTTACTACTTTGCAGAACCGGTGCCCGAAAGCAAAGCCGTTGACTATGACTATTTTGACGACACCGTTTTTATCGGAGATTCGCGCATCAAAGGACTCCTTATGTTTACAGAACTGTCCCCTTACGATTTCTCGTCGGTCGGACTCAACATCCGTCTTATCAGGACAAAAGAGTTTATACGTCTGGCGGATGAAGACGGAAATATGCAATCCTATACTCTTGCCGATATGTTGGAGCGTGAACTCGGAAACTACAAGGCTATTTATATAGCAACCGGTCTTAACGAGCTTGGGTGGGAAGTTGACGGTTTCATATCTGCCTTTTCAATGCTCATAGATTCCATACGTGAGATTACGGATGTACCAATATACGTTCAGCTTATACTTCCCGTAACCACACATTCCTCGGAAACCACAGAATACGGTATAACAAACGAAAAGTGCTTTATTTTCAATGATCGGCTGATGAAGCTCGCAGATGAAAAGTCGTTATTCCTGCTTGACCCACGCGATCTGTTCACGCTCGAGGACGGAACGCTGGATCCGGCTCACTCATCGGATGGTATACATTTAAACAGAGCCTCATGCCAGATACTCGCCGACTATTACCGCACACACACCGTAAATATCGACACATACGATAACACCGCATCTTCTGCAAAGGAATGACGGACCAACATAAATGCTTATTCCCGAGAAACGGATTATCTTCCGTTCCTCGGGAGTTTTTTTACTTTCTGCGGCTGTCAAGATAATTCTGAAGAATTATCTGTGCCGAAAGCGTATCGACTGCCGCCTTGCGCTTCTTTCCGCGAGTGTCGGTGAAATTGAGTATTTGATGCGCCGCCATTGTACTGCAGCGCTCATCGAACATCTCAACCGGCAATCCGGTTGCCTCACCGAGCAGTGCCGCGAATTCCTTCGCATGCTCCGCGCGCGGCCCGAGAGTGCCGTTCATATTTATCGGCAGTCCGACAACTATACGGGTCACACCGTGTTCTTTAGCCTTTTCGCTCACAAGCTCCACAGTCTTCGGCATATATGTGGAATTCACATAGCCTATACCGTTTGCCAGCATGCCGAGCGTATCGCTTACCGCGAGTCCTGTACGCGTGTCGCCGAAATCGACTCCTAAAATTCTGTCAGCCACGCTCTACCTCACAAAACAATTTCATTTTCGCGTATAAATTCATCCACCTGTGCCGCAGTCGGAAGAGAGCTTGATGCCCCTAATCTGCTAACAACAATCGCGCCTACTGCAGTTGCGTAATTCACCGCGCGAACAATGTCACCGCTCTTTAAGTATTCAAGTGTCATTGCTGCCGTAAATGCATCTCCGGCGGCGGTTGTATCAATAGCCTCGACCTCGTGAGCGGCAACAAGCTGTGAATATTTTCCGTCATGGATATATGCCCCCCTGCTGCCAAGCTTGATAACCACGTACTTTGTCTCAACCTTTTGCATCAGCACCGTTGCCGCACGCAGACAATCATTAATTGTGCTCGGCATGATTCCGGTCAGTGCGAAGGTTTCTGTCTCATTCGGAGATATCACCTCAAGCGGAGCAAGACGGTCGAGCGGATAGTTGCGTCTCGCAGGACCTGCATCAAGGAAAACAGGAATGTTTCTTTTTTTTGCAAACTGTGTTGCCGCAACTACTGCTTCTGTAGGAATCTCAAACTGCAAAAATACCGCATCTGGAAGACAAGTCATTGCATCCTCAACATCATCGGGCGTCAGAGCCGCGTTAGCTCCGGGGTAAACAACAATTCTGTTGCTTCCGTTCTCCTCGACAATGATTGATGCAAGTCCCGTGGGTGTGTTTCTGTCGTTTATTATAAAACGAGTATCGATTCCGCTCTCTTCATAAAGAGCCTTCAAGCGCTGTGCGTGATTATCGTTTCCGAGTCTCGCGCAGAAAACGCAGTCCGCACCGAGTCTCGCAAGTGAAACCGCGGCATTTGCGCCCTTTCCGCCCGGCACGTAATCATATGAACGGCGCTCGATGACGGTCTGCCCCGCCTCTGGCATTCTTCCGACTCTCATCACAAAATCCATATTTGCGGAGCTTACGACAAGAACTCTTTTTTGCATTTCAAAACATCCTTTCTATATTGGATTATCCGAAATTTATACAGATCAATATTCGTATGTATTACCGCCGTCAATAATAGTAACGTGATTCTTTCCGTCAGCAGATGCCTCACAGCGTCCGACAATCTTTGCCTCAACACCGAACTTCTTCGCGGTGTCGATCATGAACTGTGCATCATCAGCCGAGCAGTAAAGTTCCATTCTGTGTCCCATATTAAAGACCTGATACATCTCGCGGTCGCCGATATCCGCATTCTTCTTGATAGCGGCAAAAAGCGGCGGAGTATCAAAAAGGTTGTCCTTGATATAGTGAATACCGCAGCCGAAATTCTTACACTTCGCCTGACCGCCGCCGGTACAGTGAATCATACCGTGAACAGCGGAACGCTTGGTGTCAAGTATTTCCTTAATAATAGGCGCATATGTACGTGTAGGCGAAAGGATAGCATCAACGACAGATACATCAGTGCCGGGGAGAATATCGTTAACACCGTATGTGCCGCAGTAAACCTTGGAATTATCTATGGTGTTTGAATATGTCTCCGGATACTTCGCCGCATAGTCGTGCGAAAGCATGAGGTGACGTGCCGCTGTAAGACCGTTCGAGCCCATACCAGCATTGTAAGCCTTTTCGTAGTTTGCCTTACCGTAAGATGCAAGACCGACGATAACATCACCCGGCTTAATATTATCGCAGTCGATAACATCACTGCGCTTTAATCTCACGAAAAAGGTAGAGTCAACGATGAGGGTAGATACAAGGTCACCCACATCGGCAGTCTCGCCGCCCGACATGGTTATACCGACACCGTATTTGCCGAGCATCTCGCAGAATTCGGTATAGCCGTCGATTACCGCTTTGATAGCCTCGCCGTTAACGCGGTGAGCATTTCTTCCAATAGTGTTCGAGAGAACAAATCCGTCGGTTGCACCGATACAAAGAAGGTCATCGAGATTCATTACAACAGAATCCTGCGCGATATTATAGAAAGCGGAAAGATCTCCGGTCTCCTTATATTTGATGTATGCAAGCGAGGATTTTGTACCTGCACCGTCGGCGTGCATTGCCGCACAATATTCGGGATCACCGCAGGGATCGGGAATTATTTTACAGAACGCACCGGCGAAAACGCCTTTGTCCTGCTTTGATATTGCACTGTGAACCTCGTCCTTGGTGGCGGATACGCCGCGTGATAAATAAGCGTCAGACATTTTTATATCTCCTTTGGTATTATAGTT
>JAFQVU010000205.1 GCA_017407885.1 Clostridia bacterium | reverse complement strand
GTTACCGCCATTGAATACGCCAACGGCAATATTGAATATACCCTGGTGATAGATGGGTATCAGTTCAAGCTGCTCAGCGCGGGCGGCAACGTGGAGGTTACATCTGTGGGACAGGTGGCCTCCGGGGCCAATTACGTTCCCTCGATCTTTGGGGATCTGAGCATTGACATCAGCACGCTTTACAGCGGAGCTCAGGAGTCCGACCTCAAGGACCCGGAGCTGACCGAGGAAATGCTGACAGTCAGCGACGACCTTGCCGGCTGCACCTTTTCGGAGGAATATATGGCGGCTGTCATCGATATGTTTCTGACCGAGTTCGGCTATACCGATGCCGAAAAGTCAGCTGTTGCGGCACAGTGCTCGGGAAGCGGCGTGTATTCCGCCGAGGATAACGCCGTGACCTTTGTGCTTAAGGTCAAGCAAAAGGTGCTGGGAGACGTTACACTGACGGTTTGTCACACCGACAATGAGAGAGACGGCTACAGCCTTTCCACAAAAATGGAATATACCGTGGTTTCTGAGGGCATCAACATTCCCACCTCCAACGAAACGATATTGCGGGATATAAAATATGAAGGTGACGAGCCTCAAAGCGTCAGCGTTGAGGTGCGGGTGCTGGAAACGGGAGCGACGATCGTCGTGGACGGCGTGACTTGCACCGTAGATACGGCCACCATCAGCAATTATTACGTTAATAAGAAGGATCAGACTGTCAACGTTGATATCAGACAGGACACCAATACCGTGGTGGCAGGTCAGAGCATTCCTACCTCGGCGCACATACATCTGATGATCAACAACAGAGCAACTCTGCTGTATACCGCCGCGCAAAACAGCCTGCAGTACGCGGAAATAATGGCCGATGGCGTGAGCTTCACCGCCCCTGCCGACGCTGTAGTGCCGCAGATCGTGATCGAGCTGGCCCAAAAGGCATACTATAATATTGTTCAGTAAGACAAAACCGCTGACTTATGAGTCAGCGGTTTTGTCGATATGCTCGCCGTGCGAGCTCGATATATTCGTCTTGCGACGAATTCGATATATTTGGCGCTTCGCGGCGAGAACTGTTAAGGGGAGAGCTATAGCAAAGCACATAACGTGCGAGATGGCAGAGCCGCAGCCTCCGCGCGGTTGCTCGACATCGGCAACGGTAGTTTGCTGCTGCACGGTTTCGGGCGGAATATATGCTCCGAGAGAAATAAATTCTATGTCATTTTGCTTGGCATATTCGTGGGCGGTGGAGTTTTCATAGCCGCTGATGCATGATACGTGACTTAGTGCCCCATCCAAAAGCTCGGTGTCGGGGTCAAGAAACGTGATTTTGTTTACATCGAAAAATGCAAGATTTTTTACTGTTCTGACTCCTACGGGCAAAACAAGCTCTTCTAATTTCGAGCATTGACAAAATGCTCTCATTCCTATAAATTGAACTCCGTCGGGAATATTTATATATTTCAGAGAATAGCATCTGTGAAATGCGGATTCTTTTATTGAAACAAGTCCTGTGGGGAGTGTAACGGATTTGAGTTCCTTGCAATTACGAAAAGCTGATTCTCCGATAAACGTCACTCCTTGCGGAATAACTATGCTTTTTAATTCATTACATCCAAGAAAGGCGCAGGGGGCAATAGAGGTCACACTACCGTTATTGGGGATGACGCTGTTGTTACAACCCTTGAGCAAAATCCCACTTGCACTTTCAATAAGGCAGTTGCCGTCACTGTGATATACGGGATTGTCGGGGTCTGCGGTTATGCTTTCAAGTCCGGAGCACGCATAAAAAGGTGTATATCCGTCACGTTCATGAAAGCTTATTTCTGTGAGATTGGCAGGAATGTGTAAACTTTCAAGCGCGCCACAGCAATCAAAAACGTATCCGTTAAGAGTAGACAGACTTGTCGGAATATTGACGTGTTTAAGTTTATAGCAATCGGAAAAAGCGGACTCGCCGATGTAAGTTATGCTATCAGGTAGCGTGACGCTTTCCAGACTTTTGCAGTTTTCAAAGGCGGCCTCTTCTATGCGTATCAGACCGGCAGGCAGAGAAATTTCGGTCAATTTCTCGCAACCCGCGAAGGCAGCCACACCAATTGTTTTAAGATTTGCGGGAATTGAAATGCTTTGCAAATTATGAAAATCGGCAAATGCGCGGGTGTGAATTATTTTTGTGTCAGGATGTACGCTGTAATGAACCCCGGTATTGTTGTGGACTCTTGCAAGAATAAGATACGGATTTTGCTCATTTCCTATATAGTCAGCGTCATCGTATTGGATATAAATTGGCGCATCGGTAAAGCCATAGTAAAAAATATCCTGATGAATGGTAACCACACTGTCGGGAATACTCATACTTTGAATGTCGCCGTGCGCTAAAAAGATATCACCTATGTGGGTTATGCCTTCTTCAATTACAACGTGCTTTACGTCTTTGCCGTAGTCCTCGGTGCGCCAGGGCGGCAGAGAGGGACGTGTATATTCATAGGGCTCTAATTCACCCTTGCCGCTGAATGTTAGGGTGAAGGTCTGTGGGTCGTACTTGAAGGTAATATTTTCGCCGCATTTACCCTCGTATGTTTCTGCCGATACGCCGAAGCAAAACAGCGCGCAGATAGCGCAGGTGATAAGCGCGAAAAACAAGGCTCTTTTCATCGTGGCATCTCCTTTCGGTGTTTTAAGTCAAGTAAACATCGCGGTGAAGGACGGTGAGGTTCAATTTGATTTTATCATAAATGGGTTGAGTTGTCAACATGTCGATATGCTCGCCGTGCGAGCTCGATAAATTCGTCTTACGGCGAATTCGATATGCCGCTTCGCGGCGAGAATTGTTAAGAGGAGAGATAGAGGAGGCTTGTGTCAACGCCCT
>JAFQVU010000204.1 GCA_017407885.1 Clostridia bacterium | reverse complement strand
CGCGAATGTTGATATAGTGTGCCTCGAAGTCGTTCTCAAGGTCAATACCGAGTGTGCTTTTGGGAAGGTCTCTGACATGACCGATCGAGGCAATAACTTTATAGTTGGAACCAAGATAGCTCTTGATCGTACTTGCTTTGCTGGGGGACTCTACAATGACGAGATTTGCCATAGTTTACCTGTAATTCTCCGTAATAAGATTAGTTTTCATTGGATGACGGATCATAGATCTTCCGTCTTCATATAGGTGCCTCCCGGGAGACATACGACCAACCGCTTGATCTCTAAGGTCGTAAGAGCAACCATCACGCGCGCAACAGGAATTCCTTGGCGTGCAAGCTCATCGGCGGAGATGCTTTTACAATCGGGAATGGCGTCATAAACCTTGCTCTCATCCTCGGAAAGACCGATGGGATAAGGCTTTTGCAGGATCTGTGCAACCTTCTTTTTCATTTTCACCTTGGGCTCAGTGTTCTTCTCCTCGGCAGGTTCGGTTGCTTTCGGTTCTGCGGCTTGGGATGAAGGTTCGGTCACGGTTTCTTTTGCGGTCGCTTCGGCGGGTGTCACATCCTTGTTCTTTTTAGAGCGCCGTTGTCTTACCGGCTCTACGTACACCTTGGTTACCTTGGTGTACAGACGCTCCGTATGTATTCTGTGAGGAAATATCAGGTCGTATTCCTCAAGAATATCCAGCGCACCGGTTACCATTCGTGCGCCTTCCTTGATCAGCTCCAGCGTTCCGAGGCTGTTTAACTCACCGATCTTGCCCGGCAGAGCATAAAGATCCCGTCCTTGTTCTCTTGCAAGACGGGCTGTGATCATGGCTCCGCTCTTCTTGTCGGCTTCAATGACCAAGGTTCCGAGAGAGAGACCGCTGATGATACGGTTTCTTGTGGGAAAATGATGTCCGAGGGGCGGTGTTCCGGGAGGATATTCGCTGATCAGCGTACCTCTGCATTCGATTTCGTACATTAAGTCGCTGTTCTGTTTGGGATAGACAACGTCAAGACCGCAGCCGAGAACAGCTATCGTGTGACCGCAGGTGTCAAGCGCGCCGCGATGACAGGCGGTGTCGGCACCGAGAGCCATACCCGAAACGATGATGGCGCCCGTTCTTGCCATATCCCGTGAGATCAGATAACCGCAACGCTCACCGTATTCGGTGACACGGCGGGTACCGACCGTTGCGATGCTGACTTCCTCGTCGAAAAAAGGCGGAAAGTAGCCTTTGTAGTAAAGAAGGATCGGATAATCGGGAATACGGCGGAGCCGCTTGGGGTATAATGGATCATCGAAGGGAAGCAATTTGATCTCCAGCACCTTACAGCGCTCAATTACCTGCATCGCAGGTTTGAGATCCTTGTCAGAAAGCGCCTTGACCAGATCTTTATTGATGCCGATGATCTGCAGCAGTTCTTCTTCGGTTGAACGGTAGATCGCTTCGGTATCGCCGTCGTATGCCTCGAGCAAGCGACATGCACTGCGGCTGCCGGGAGAAACGAGCAGGGAATACCATACGGTGTACTTAATCTCAGCCAATTTGACACTTCCTTTCGTAACTTGTGTTAGTGGGACTTAAATACCTCCCACATCAGAAGAGATGCGGCGATGGAGGCGTTCAGGGATTCGCAGTTGCCTGTCATGGGAATGTATACCGTGTTTCCGCAGGCTTTGATGATCTCATCGGAAAGCCCGTGTCCTTCGTTGCCGACAACGAAGCAGGTGGACTTGGTAACAGAAAGCTCGTTCAGTTTGACGGCTTTGCTGTCGAGAGCGGCGGCATAGGTGACGTATCCTTTACTTTGTAAGTCCCGCACTGTTTCTTCCATGTCATCCGTCCGCAAGGTTTTGACGTTGAAAAGCGCGCCCATAGAGGCTCGCATAACCTTGGGTGAATAAATGTCGGCGCAATCCTTTGAAAGAATTACGGTGTCGATTCCAAAGGCGCGCGCGGTACGGATAGCGGTTCCGACGTTGCCGGGATCTCTGACCGACGAGAGGCAGAAAACAGTTGACAAAATTGGACCACTATATATTGTAGCAAATTTATGAAAGTTGTCAAGATATTTTATTGCACAAAATATACCTTGAGGCGAT
>JAFQVU010000203.1 GCA_017407885.1 Clostridia bacterium | reverse complement strand
TCGCCGCGTGCTTACCCGTACCGTAACTGTCACGGCCTCATCGGAATTTTCACGGTATCCTACAATACGTCTGTTGAGATAATCATATTCTTCTCCGTCCGGTCTCGCGGCGGAGATTTCCGCACCGAGAAATGCATACGCTATATCTGTGGCATAATCGTATTTTATGCCCTCGCCGTCATCGTATCCGTCAATTGCATCAAACACGGTAAATGTATCAAAAACCCACCTGCCCTGCTCATAAATTAGCATAAGCTCCTGCTCACAAACGCCCTGCAGATAGATAATGTACGAATATTTCTCACCGTCATACATTTCGGCAATTTCTTCCACATCAACGCAGCGTATTACTCTCACCGTTGTATCGTCAATAACCTCGTATTTCATTGTCTGGGCGCCCGCTCGCATATCCGTCCCGCGGTCCCCAGGGCTTACATACAGTCTACCGTCAAACTCTTTATACTGACAATCGAACAAATATCCGAGCATATATTCAGTCAGCATCTCGGAAAAGCTCTCGCGAAGGCGCGCGCGAAATTCATCCTTTGTTTCATACTCACGAACAGGTAAATATGTATAGAATCCGTCAACAACCTTAAGTGATTCATCATAGATGGCATCAAGTGAGCTTATGTGAAGTTGATTCCAAATATCCGCTGCATGCGAAAGCAGCCTTTCAACATCCTCACGCGATGGTGTCGCAGGATCTGTCAATATTTCAAATTCGGAGACATCATTATCAGGCGGAGAAACCGGCTCTGTTTCCGGCTCCGATGTATCGTATGAATCCGCTGATGTGCCCTCTATATCGACGGTGTTGCTATCTTCGGAATATGGTGATTCTGTGATATCTTTCACAGTATCCGTCGGGATGTCGATATCATTGGTTGAAAACGAACAAGCGCAGCAGCCAAGTATCAGTGTGATTATTATTAAAAAAAGAAAAGTTTTATTTGCCATAGGATAGTCCCCCGTAAGATAAAATCAATTGTTTTGTTCGTCACTTGTTATGACGCTAAAAATTAAGAAAAGTTCCATGTTTGCCTTATTGCATATCTCGGCAAACGATATCGGGGAAGGATTAACCTCAAAGCGGCATCCTCCCCCTTCGTATTCACTTTTTGCCGATTTTGAATATTTTCCGAAGTAACGGAACAAATAGCCTCGGCGATTTCATAACAACAACCTTCATAAATGTACATATCCCTTCACTTATGTGAATTAACAAGCAGTATTTCACGGCTCATTACAGCATATGCGTATTTTCGCAGGTTTGTTAATCGCGGCTCTCGATTACAAGCATCACACCGTCGCAAAGCGAGATTTGTGCGCACTCCGCAGTTATTTCGTTACTTACCGCATACGAATACCGACGTGTAAGCTCAACACTGTCAAGCGGATAAAAAACTCCAGTCACCGAAACGCCGCGGCAAACGTCCGACAATGCCACAAGCGATAGATATTTATAGCCGCGCTCAACAGTAATTATTTGTTTGTCGCCGTGGGTACACATAATATGTACTCGGTTGCGACCGTCCGTCATCATGCATCCAGCGCCTTGACGAGTGATGTATTCAAGCAGGAATACGCTTGAAAGCGTATGGTCAAGTCTGCCGCCAAGACCACCGACAATACAAATATTCTTCGCACCGCGAGCTATTGCCGTATCAATGGCAAGCTGTGTGTCGGTATCATCTTTTACTGACGGAACGAGTATTTTCTCCATCTCATCAAGCTCATGCGCACCAAGCTTTGAGCGGTCGAGCGAATCGAGGTCCCCAACCAATATATCGGGAACAACTCCGAATCTTCTCGCACTCAAATATCCGCTGTCTGCCGCAATGATGAGAGCATCATTCTCCGGCATCGGGGCAAGCTCGGAAAGCGAGTCTGCAAAGATCTGACCGCCGGTAAAAATATAACAGTCAAAATTCATTTTTTGTCCCATTCGTGCTTATTTTTCAGCACATCATAAAATTCAAGATAACTCTTATGCCGCTCGGGTGGTATCTTCCCCGATTTCACCGCTTCGATAAGCGCGCATCCGTCCTCTTTCGTATGCGTACATTTAGTGTATTTACAGCAACCGATATACGGCTCAAACTCGCGGAATACATACGGCAGATCGGCTTTGGTGTAAAAATCGAACTGCACAAAATCAAGCATTCCGAATCCGGGGGTATCAGCTATATATCCGTCAATTCCCTCTCCAAACTGTTTTGCGAGGGGATAAAGTTCGATATGGCGTGTTGTATGACGTCCGCGCTCGGTCTTCTGGCTGATTTCGCCCGTTTCAAGTCCAAGTGAGGGAAAAAGGCGATTCATCAGCGTTGATTTTCCGACACCGGACGCACCGGCAAACGCCGAGACCTTATCTGCATTTTTGCGAATGAACGCTTCAAGCTCGCCGCCATCAATTCCAAGCCCCTCAACGAACACCGAAAAACCGCATTTTCTGTAGATATCCGCATATTTCTCTGCGGCATCGGGTGCAAGGTCGGCTTTGGTTATGATGATAACCGGCTCAATCTGCTTGTATTCGGCAATGGTGATAAGCTTGTCCACCGTCGAAAGCGCAGGATCGGGTTTCGCCGCCGCAACCACGGCAAAGATAATGTCAAGGTTTGCCATCGGCGGGCGTATAAGCTCGTTTTTGCGCGGTAAGACCTCTTCTATCATAACGCCGCCGCGCGCTTCATCGCGCGGTCCGCGTCCGACACGCGAATCGGCATCGGAAGCCATCGCAAGCTCGGTATCAACCCTAATTGCAACATTGTCGCCTACAAGCAATGTCAGTTTCGCATGGCGAAAAGCTCCGCGTGCCTTGCAGTAAAGCGTATTAGAATCAAGCTTCATGCCAACTTCGCGCAGCATATCGGCATCAGCGCGGCTTATAAGAATCTCATATATACCGCCAACGCCCTTTATAATTTTCCCATTAAGTTTAAGCTCCATTTATGAAGTTCACTCCGTAGTTGTATCCTCTGTCGCAGCTTCGGCAGTATCCTCACCGGTATCTGCCCCTGAGTCGTCTGAAGCAGAGCCGAGACTCATAACAAAGTCAATTTTTGTTCCCTTCGGTACTTTAAGCTCTTTGGTAGGGCTTTGACTGATAACAAGGCCCTTGGCAACTGTCTCGCTCGGTTCATACGTAACAGAACCAAGTTTAAGTCCGTTTTCATCAATCAGCTTCATGACAGCCTGCTCATCAGCACCGTCAAAATCTGGTACCACCGTATACTCTATATTCTGACCGCTACTGACAAATACAGTTACATAATCACCGCGCTTAAGCGTTGTATCGGGTGCAGGCTCGGTGCGTATAACGTATCCCTCGCTGATATATTCGTGCTGCTCCTTTACAACATGCGGAATAAGTCCAAGCGCACGTATTTCTATCTCGGCATCGCGTGAATCCTTGTACGCATAATCCGGCAAATCGAGAGTCTCCGCGCCCCAGCATACCTTTAGCGTGAGATCGCACATTTGATTTTTCTCGGGATTGACCTTGCGTTTTTCTTTAGGCAGGGGATCTTGTCCGATAATCTCATATCGGTCATATTTAGCGTCATAGACATACTCAACTTCTACGTTGTAGCAATCGGATTCAAGCTGTGCTTCAAGCTCCTCATTATATAACATACCGACGAATTCCGGGACGCTTATCTGTCTTGATGTATCCGTGGTGGTCACCTCAAACAGCTTTGTCAGCACAATAACCGCACTGATACAGCAAACGATCAGAAATGCACTCGCGACACCTGCGATAACCGGGAACATCGAGCGGCTGGCACGTGACGGACGAGTAAGCTTTTTTACGTTAGATGGCATCTGCGGTCCGCCGCCGACCAGTTCCGCAGAAGTATCGGTCTTGGGCATTTTAAATATAGTTCGCGGATTGTTCTTGACCTGCGCAACATGGCGAAGCATCTGTGCCGCGCTTTGAAAACGGTTGTCGGGATTCTTTTCCATCGCGCCCATTATTATCTGTTCAAGTCCTATCGGGAGCGACGAATTAAGTTCGCGAGGTGGACGCGGACGGTTCTTGACCTGCATTATAGCGACAGTTACAGGGCTGTCCGCAACAAACGGAAGCTTGCCCGTTGCCATTTCGTACATCGTAACGCCGAGCGAATAGATATCACTGCGGCGGTCAATCTTCTTGCCACTTGCCTGCTCGGGACTGATATAGAATACCGTACCGATAGCTTTATCGGTCATAGTAACAGTTTCCGCGTTATGCAGCTTTGCGATACCGAAATCCGCAACCTTTATTGAGCCGTTTTTGAGCATCATAATATTCTGCGGCTTGATATCACGGTGTACAACGCCCTTCTGATGAGCATGGTCAAGCGCTAAAAGTATCTGCTCGGTGATACTCATTATCTCGCCAAAGGTGAGTGTACCCTTTTTGAGAATGTAATTTTTTAATGTAATACCCTCAACAAGCTCCATTACGATATATTTGAGGGAGTCCTTAACCGACACATCATAGATATTTACAATATTAGGATGCGACAGCATCGCAACCGCCTTACTCTCATTAATAAAGCGTTTTACCGATTGTGTATCGTTATTTATCTCGTCCTTGAGCATCTTTACGGCTACATTGCGGCGCATAAGCAGATCCGTCGCCTCAAATACAACCGCCATTCCGCCGATTCCGATGACTTTGACTATTCTGTAACGCTTATCAAAAACCTGACCTACGTATCTCTCAAACTGATCCATCATCACAGCTCCTTTATATATTTCACGAGCACCGCGGTTATATTGTCAGTACCACCCGCATCATTGGCTGCTTTTATAAGGCGATCGGTTTTATCGCAAAGCTCTGCTTCTATATCGGTAACAACATCGATATCAAGATCAGAGGAAATGATAGAATATATATCCTCGGGGAGCATCAGACCCGACAATCCGTCCGAGCAAAGAAGTAAGTATGCAACATCAAGGCTTGAAAGCTCAACCGAGAAAATATCGGTCTCAAGCTCATCGGAAATACCGATAGCACGTGTGATACGGTTTCTGAAAGGATGATTTCTTGCCTCTTCCACGCTCACAGTACCGCTGTCAATAAGATGCTGGACATAAGAATGATCGTGTGTTATCTGCGTGATCGTATTGTCGGAAATAAGGTAGAGACGGCTGTCTCCGATATTTATAACATACACCGTATTGTCGCAAAAGAGTGCGGCAACCAGTGTTGTTCCCATTCCCTGATAATCTGGTGAACTCTGTGCAAGTGTATACACCTCTTGATTTGCGTCACGTGCGGCATCATCAAGAATTATGCATGCATCATCGCTCGTGAGCGTAAGCATACCGTCGCGTCCAACCTTTGATGAAGCATATTTCAGAGCGCTCTCCACAAATGTTTCTATTGCCTTTTCGCTGGCAACATTACCGCTCTTCGCGCCGCCCATACCGTCACATACGACGCATAGCGTAGCATTTTTGCATACGGGACGGATAACATAGCTATCCTGATTTTCCGTACGCATCATGCCCATATCACTTTTACCGAAAAAATTCATTGATACGATCATTCCTCTCTTTGGGAATCCCCAAAATGATTGTTATAGTAGTTATACAATCTTACAGTCTTCTTTAAGTTTAGCACGCCTGAGCTGTCCGCACGAGGCGTTTATATCACCGCCGAGTTTTCGTCTGACGGTAGCGTTAACGCCGAGAGAATTCAGCGTTTCACAGAACTTCTTTACAGCATCTGTGCTTGAGCGTGAAAATCCGCTCTCTTCAACCTCATTTACCGTTATTAGATTGACATGTATAGGAAACGGCTTTGATTTGCGGTAAAGTCCCTGCTTAAGCGTATGTGCGAGCCGCCTTGCATATTCGGCGGAATCATTCTTGCCTGCAATAAGCGTATATTCAAACGATATTCTCCGCCCCGTCGCCGCAAAATAACGGCGGCAGGAATCAAGCAGTGCTTCGATATTCCATTTGTTGTTCACCGGCATTATTGACGAACGAGTATCATCATCCGCCGCATGCAGAGATATCGACAGAGTTATCTGAAGATCATGCTTTGCAAGCTCGTCTATCTTATCAACAAGACCGCATGTGGAAAGTGATATGTGGCGCGATCCGATATTAAGTCCTGCCGGATCCCCGACAAGCTGCAGAAATTTTAATGTATTATCGAAATTATCAAGCGGCTCGCCAATACCCATCATTACGATATTGGAAATGCGCTCACCCATATCCCTCTCGGCGGCGATTATCTGTCCGAGAAGCTCGGCAGGGCGAAGCTTTCTCACCAAACCGCCGATCGTGGATGCGCAGAATTTGCATCCCATCGGGCATCCGACCTCGCTCGAAATGCATATGGTGTTTCCGTGCTTATACCGCATGAAAACGCTCTCGATAACATTGCCGTCGTGAAGTCCGAAGAGGTATTTAACCGTGCCGTCAAGCTTTGATACTAGCTTTTGCTCAACGCTCGGAATATCAACAATCGCAGTCTCGGAAAGCTTTTCGCGGAGTTTTTTTGAAATGTCGGTCATTCCTTCAATTCCGACACCGCGATGCATCCATGAAAAGATTTGCTTTGCGCGGTATTTCGGCTCACCAAGCTCCGCAAGGAATTCCTCAAGCTCGGGAATGTCCATTGAAAGAAGATCGGCTTTTCCGTTTACATCAAACACAATAAATACCCTGTCTTTGCAAGGCAAAGACTTCCTTACTTGTCGATATTTTTGTCGGTTTCGTATGCGAAATTGGCGGCGAAGCCGACAAAGACAAAAATTCGTTGCGTGAAAAATTTATTTTTCACGCTAATTCATTATTTTTACGAAATTTAGCCACAAAAAATCCGTCCGTTCCGTGTACATTTGGAAGAAGTGTAAGCATTCCGCCGTGGCTTTCAATTGTGCCGACTTTAAAATCTTCTGCTTTAAATTCACCGTTTTCCGAAAGGAAACGATTTACCACCTCTTCATTTTCCACTTTGTTAAGCGTACATGTCGAATAGCAGAGCACGCCGCCCTTCTTTACATATGCGGATGAGTTTTTAAGTATCGAATACTGTATCTCCGGCAGTCTTTCAAAGTCTGCATGGGATTTGTATCTTATTTCCGGCTTTTTTGCAATAACGCCGAGTCCAGAGCACGGCACATCACACAGCACCGTATCGGCACATTCTACAAGAGTGTCATCACGCTTGGAACCGTCCTTTTCGGAGGTTTCGATAATGATTATACCAAGCCGTTTTGCGCCGGATTCTACAAGTGAAAGCTTGTTTTTGTGAAGGTCAAAGCTTTTTACGCATCCGCTGTTATTCATCAGCATTGCCGCACCGAAGCTCTTTCCACCAGGGCACGCGCATGTGTCGATAAGTACAGTCCCTGGGGCAGGATCCGCCGCAAATCCGGCTACCTGCGATGCCTCGTCCTGTATATAGACGAGTCCGCATGAAATAAGTTCCGACACCTCGGCAGGAAGCGTTTTTTTGAGGAGCCTTATTCCGTACGGAGAGTATTCAGTTGCCGAGGCATCTATCCCCAATTTTTCAAGTTGAGATAGTAGTTCATCGCGTGTTATCTTCAGAGTGTTAACACGCAAAGTAACGTCTGGATGGCGCTCAAACGCCGCAAGCACAGCTTCAGTATCGTACCCCGAATCTGTGAGAACATCAATCACATCCTCGCCGCACGAATATCGTACAGACAAGAAGCGTTTCATATCGTTTCTGCTCGGATATGGGAGTGCATCCTTGCTCATTGTCCGCAGGAAATTACGGAGTACCGCATTAATAAAGGAAGAGGCGCGCGGCGCATTCTTCTTTGCGAGATTGACAGTTTCATTAACCGCCGCACTGTCGGGAATTCGATCAAGCCAGATAAGCTGATAGAGCCCGAGACGAAGCAAGGTAAGCACTTCGGTATCAAGCGTGTCAACCGGCTTTGACGAAAGTTTTCCTATGATATAATCAAGCGTGATACGGCGTTCAATCACTCCGTAAACAAGCGCGGTATAAAGACCCTTATCCGCACCTTCGAGCGAAAATCGCTTTATTGAGGAATCAATTTCGAGACTCGAATATTTTTTATCGCGCTCACAGAGTATCAGTGAGCGGTAAGCCGCCTCACGGGCGGTATATTTCTTCTTTTCCATTTATCTTCTTCTATCCGAGCGCTTTGCAATAAGGAATATTCTGATCAGATTGGCAAGCGATACAGCAAGCGCCGCCACGTAGGTAAGCGCCGCCGCGGTAAGCACTTTACGTGCACTTTTAAGCTCATCGTCATCAAGCTGTCCTGATGAAGTAAGCGCTTCCATCGCGCGTGAGCTTGCATTGAACTCCACGGGAAGCGTCACAAGCTGAAACAGCGTGGAAAGTCCAAACGCTATAACGCCAAGATACGCAAGCGTCGGAAACGACAAAAGTATACCGAGAAGCACGAGCGGCAAGGCAATATTCGAGCCGATATTTGTAATAGGTATAATAGCCGCACGCACCTTCATTGGAGTATATCCAACCGCATACTGTACCGCGTGTCCCGCCTCGTGTGCGGCAACTCCAACCGCCGCGGCGTTTGCACATGAATGTACGGTTTCGGAAAGATATACTGTATTATCACTCGGATTGAAATGGTCGGTAAGATCGCCCTTGACCTGTGCTATACGCACGTGTGTAAGTCCGTTGGCATCAAGTATCCGTCTTGCCGCATCAGCTCCGGTCATTCCGCGTTTTGAAGCGATCTTGGCATATTTTGTAAATGTCCCTTTTACGTTAGCCTGCGCCCAGAAAGCGAATATTACCGCCGGCAGAACAAGAATAAGGTATGAAAGATCTATACCGTAAAAAAACATATTAATCACCTTGTCTTTGCGAAGCAAAGACTTCCTTATTTGTCGATATTTTTGTCGGTTTCGTCTGCGAAATTGGCGGCGAAGCCGGCAAAGACAAAAATTCGTTGCGTGAAAAATTCATTTTTCACGCTAATCACCTTGTCTTTGCGAAGCAAAGACTTCCTTATTTGTCGATGTTTTTGTCGGTTTCGTATACGAAATTGGCGGCGAAGCCGACAAAGACAAAAATACGTTGCGTGAAATATTCATTTTTCACGCTCATTACC
>JAFQVU010000202.1 GCA_017407885.1 Clostridia bacterium | reverse complement strand
CGTGGATTCCACCTTACATCTCACAAAAGCAATGGGACTTGTCGCTTCCTCAAAAATACGCCGCGCGAACGACGCCATGAAAAAAGGGCGCGAGTATACGTCGGCACTTCGCGGATTTGTTGACGAGCTTTCGTGCGCGGGTGAGTGTGAGAAAAGTCCGTATATGCACAGAAGAGGCGAGGATATTTCTCGCACACGCATTATAGTCATCGCAGGTGACCGCGGACTTGCCGGCGGATATAACGCGAATATTTTCCGGCTCGCGGCGTCTTACAATGGAGCACAGTTTATTCCGATAGGCAAGCGTGCATGCGATAAATTCGGTGCAGCGGCAAATTCATCCGAGCGGTATAGTGCGGATGAAGCGTACACCCTTGCAAAATCTCTTTGTGCTGATTTTGCTGCAGGAGAGTATGACCGTCTTGGAATAATTTCCACCGAATATGTCTCGATGATGACACAGGATGCAAAGATGACATGGCTTCTGCCGTTTGCAAAAAGCGAAGAAAAACGTGCATCCGGAATGGTGTTCGAGCCCGATGAAGAAACCGTTCTTAATGCGGTGATGCCGGAATATATTGCTGGCATGCTTATAGGAGCGATACGCGAGAGCTTTGCATCCGAGGTTGCGGCACGCCGCATGGCAATGGACAGCGCCGGCAAGAACGCAAGCGCGATGATCGACAGCTTGCAGCTTCAGTATAACCGTGCACGTCAGGGCGCAATTACGCAGGAGATCACAGAGATCGTCGCCGGTGCGGGCGAACAGTAAAATGCATGAACACAGCACATATACGCAATATATAAAAAGGAAGTGATACCTTTGGCAAACACACATAACGGCACCGTCGCGCAGGTTATGGGACCTGTCGTTGACGTGCGATTCGACGAAGGCGGACTGCCGGCTATATATAACGCGCTGACCATGCCGATCGGTGAGCGTACACTTACCGTTGAGGTTGCACAGCATATCGGCGACAATACCGCTCGCTGTATTGCAATGGCATCTACCGACGGTCTTCAGCGTGGCACCGCGGTTACAGACACCGGACACGCGATAAGCGTGCCTGTCGGCAAGGAAACGCTCGGACGTATATTCAACGTTCTCGGTGACGCGGTTGACAACAAGCCCGAGCCCGAAGGCTGCGAAAGATGGAATATTCACCGTGCGTCCCCCGATTATGAGGAGCTTTCAACTTCAACCGAGATACTTGAAACGGGTATTAAGGTTATAGACCTGATTTGTCCTTTCTCAAAGGGCGGTAAGATCGGTCTTTTCGGCGGTGCGGGTGTTGGTAAGACTGTCCTTATCATGGAGCTTATCAACAATATCGCAAAGGAACACGGCGGTCTTTCCGTGTTTACCGGTGTCGGTGAGCGTACCCGTGAGGGTAATGACCTTTACAATGAAATGATTCAATCCGAAGTTATCGACAAGACTGCCCTTGTGTACGGTCAGATGAACGAACCGCCCGGAGCGAGAATGAGAGTCGCGCTCTCGGGACTTACAATGGCGGAATATTTCCGTGATACCGAGGGACAGGACGTGCTTCTGTTTATCGATAATATCTTCCGATTCACCCAGGCGGGAAGCGAGGTTTCGGCGCTGCTCGGACGTATGCCGTCCGCGGTCGGCTATCAGCCTACGCTTGCAACCGAGATGGGCGCACTTCAGGAGCGTATCACATCGACCAAGCGCGGTTCGATTACTTCAATTCAGGCAGTTTATGTGCCTGCCGACGACCTCACCGACCCTGCGCCTGCGACTACTTTCGCGCATCTCGATGCGACAACGGTTCTTTCACGTTCGATTGCATCGCAGGGTATCTATCCGGCAGTCGATCCTCTTGAATCGACCAGCCGTATTCTCTCCGCCGAGGTGCTCGGAGAAGAGCATTACCGCGTAGCGCGCGAAGTTCAGCGTATTCTTCAGCGCTACAAAGAGCTTATGGATATTATCGCTATCATGGGTATGGACGAGCTTTCGGACGATGATAAACTCCTCGTTGCAAGAGCGCGTAAGATACAGCGTTTCCTATCACAGCCGTTCTCCGTTGCTGAAAAATTCAACGGATTCGAGGGCAAATATGTACCGCTGTCCGAGACGGTACGCGGCTTTGCCGAGATAATTGACGGCAAGCATGACGACCTGCCGGAATCTGCATTCCTCTATGTGGGAAGTATCGATGAGGCAGTTGCCAAAGCCAAAGCTAACAGCTAACGGGGACGTGGTATGAACACATTTAAGCTTAAAATATCCACTCCTGATGGGGACATGTACAGCGGCGAGGCGGTCAAGCTCGATGTACGCGGGATTGAGGGCGAGCTTGCTGTAATGGCTGGGCATATTCCGTTTATGACGGCGCTTGTCCCGTGCGACTGCCGCGTGCTTCTGCCTGACGGAAATGAGCGAGTTGGTACACTTGAGAACGGACTGCTCAGCGTAGGCTCATCTGAAGTTACACTGCTCGCGAGCGGATATAAATGGAAATAATATCAAATATCCGCCTGCATTTTGCAGGCGGATGCTTTTGTGTGACAAATACAAAACAAAAATGGCGGACAGTTAGAATCTGTCTGCCATTTTTGTTATACAGTACCAAGGTGACGTATATTTATCGTCTCATTGATACATCCTCTTCCACATGGTCTGTTTCGCGGAAGAGAAGAGAAATACACCATATCGCCGCGAGTCCGACGACCGTGTAGATTATTCTTGCGGCAAGAGAGCCCTGTCCTCCGCATATCCACGCTACAAGGTCAAATTTGAATACGCCGATGCTTCCCCAGTTGAGTCCGCCGATAATTGCTAAAATAAGTGCGATTTTGTCAATCATATCAATCGTTCCTTTCATGTAATGAGGTACGCTCTAATTATGTCCCATGATGCGATATTATATTCTAATCTCGGCTGTCAAATTTTTATTTTTGAGTAATTTTTTGCGACAATTTTTGCACATTGCAGGGTGTATAATAATATTGTGATAAAACAGAGGGGGGTGTATAAGACGGCTGTTGTTTATGCCGATTCGCTGCTCATTGTAAATTTTTCTATGGACTTTCTCGCGCTTTACATAACTGCGCGCCTGCTGCATATAAGCATAAGGCCGCTAAAATTTATGCTTGGTGCATTTATCGGCTCTGTTTGGGCACTTGCATCTATTTTTATTGATTCGTTTACCAAAGTGCCATTGTTACAGATTTTTATGATAGCAGTGAACGGTGCGTGCGCTGTTTTTATGGTGCTGATTGCTTTCGGTGCTCGAGGTATTGCTGCCTTGAAATCTGCTATGACGTATATCGCTGTGAATGTAGGCCTTGGCGGGATTATGACTGCACTGTATAGTTTCATCAGCAAAACAGTTGGCACATTCGGCGAAATTACTGTAAACACAACACCCGATGCATCACCGTTGATGTTTTGTGTTGCAGTTGCGATAAGCGGAGCGGTTAGTTTATTGTATGGACGTATACGCTCAAGTGCAGTATCCAGAAGACAGGTGGAGCTTACAATTATTATAGAGGGGCATGAGATTGTTACAAACGCACTCTGTGACAGCGGTAATTTGCTTCGCGAACCGTTCAGTGGGAAGCCGGTTATAGTAGTTTGCGCGGATAGTATTAAGGATATACTGCCAAATGAGCTGCTTGCAGCGGCAGTTACTCCCGATCTTATAGCATCACTTCCGATTGAGCTTTCACATAAGATGCGTCTCATCCCAGCCGGGACTGTGATGGGGCAGGGGATGTTACTATGCTTTTTGCCTGACCGTATTTGTGTTGACGGACGAGCGGTTGACGCGGTTGCAGCGATAGATACCAATACAGTAGATTATGATGGCTGCGGGGGAATAATACCTCAGGCTTTACTTGATATATAGAGGAGGGATATTTATTAAAGTTTTGGGATGGATCAGCGGCGCTTATAATAATTTTGTTATACACTTTACACGTTTCTTTTCGCAGTTGTATTCGTATATGCGAAAAGGGAAGGGCATTTATTATATAAACGGAGCTGCTACATTGCCGCCCCCACTTACTCCTGATGAGGAGACGGAGGCAATCAACGGACTTGACTCTTGTGATACGGTAGTATGTGAATATTCAAGACATTTGCTTATAGAACATAATCTTCGACTTGTTGTGTATATAGCGAAAAAATTTGAGAACACCGGTGTCGGGCTGGAGGATCTGATTTCAATTGGAACAATTGGTCTCATAAAAGCAGTGAATACATTTAAGGCTGACAAAAACATAAAGCTTGCGACATATGCATCACGTTGTGTTGAGAATGAGATATTAATGTACATCCGTAAATGCTCTGGACATCACGATGTGTCAATAGATGAGCCTTTAAGTGTTGATTGGGACGGAAACGAGCTGTTATTATCGGACGTACTTGGAAGTGATGAGGATGATGTTTCAAGAGGGATTGAAGCTGTAGAGGAAAAAAAGACGATACGTGATGCCATAGGTCAACTCGATGAGCGAGAACGAGTAATAATTACCTTACGCTATGGATTGAATGGGGGGAGGGAACTGACACAAAAGGAAGTAGCGGACATGATGGGAATATCGCAGTCATATATTTCGCGGCTTGAGAAGAAAATTCTTGCGCGTTTGGGGGAAGATTTAAAAAGCAAGGTATAATACATGAGCGCTGTAGAAATGCGATATTTTATCGTATTTCCACAGCGTTCTGATTTTGTGGTTTGATTTATAAAAAATTATAAAAACAACTTGACAAATAAATTCCAATGTGATATAATAATATCCGTTGGATATCTGGGTGTGGCGCAGTT
>JAFQVU010000022.1 GCA_017407885.1 Clostridia bacterium | reverse complement strand
TGACGAGATCGACCGCATGGGCTATTTTGACGTCATGACTCAGCGCAATATCGAAAATCTCACTCACATTACCGTAACTCCGGCACGCGAGATAGTCACAACCACAGAATCGCGTGCGGCAATAAAAAAAGCCGCCTTACAGCAGCTAAAGAAAGCAAGCGAAGAGAGGGTATCTGCCGAGCTGTCGGGCGAGGTTGAGGCGATTGACGGCGGCACGGAGCTTAATTTTATTGACAAATATATTTCACTCGTGTATGAGGAGAAAATAACACTTGCGGACTATGCTGCATATGCCGCTGAGGCGTGCGGACTTCGTTATCCTCTTGTATTTGTACAAGAGGAGCGTGCCTGCAGTGACCGTATGAAGGCGTATGATTTTCATATAACGAGCGAGATTGAAACTCTTCTTGAAAAAAATGAGATATCACCACGTTTCGCTGATTATTCCCGTCACATCGACTATTATGAGACCTTTATTGACAAGAGCGGAGCATTGCTTTGCGATACTTTTGCTACCAATCAACCTGGGCGAAAGCTGTCTGGACTTTACGCATTCCGTACCAAGCAGACCGTTTCATATGCAGACAATATGGACCTGCTTATTGAGGACCTTACCGACTACGCCGAGAGTAAATTCCGTACAGTCGTACTCTGTGAAAATGAAACTGCGGCGAAAAACACCGCGAATGCCCTTTGTGAGCGTGGTCTGCAGGCTATCGCGGCTTCAAGTGAGAGAAGCTATGGAATATTGAGCTTGCCCGAGTCGGTAACGCTTGTGCTGTCGGGATTCAATTTATCCGGCTTTGAGCTTACGGCAACCCGTTTCGCGCTTTTGTCGATGTACCAAAATCCAAACTCCTATTCGCGCACCATCCTTTCGCACGGAAGACGCTCAAAACACAGCCGCTCCTCACAGGAAAAGATCCTTTCTTACAACGATTTAACTATCGGCGATTTTGTCGTTCACGCAAATCACGGCATCGGTATGTATATGGGTATCGAGCAGCTGACGGTCGTGGGTGTGACAAAGGACTATATCAAAATCCAATACGCTGGAAGCGATCTTTTGTACCTGCCGACCGATCAGCTTGATATGGTGTCAAAATACATCGGTGCGCATACGGAAAACGTCGGCGTAAATCTGTCTAAAATGGGCGGTGCGGAATGGACTCGCGCAAAGACCAAAGCGAAGCTTGCCGCTAAAAGTATGGCAAAGGAGCTGATCGCTCAGTACGCCGAACGTCAGCGCAGAGACGGCTTTGCATTTGTCGCCGATGATGATTTTCAGCGTGATTTTGAGGCGGCGTTTGAATATGAGGAGACCGAGGGACAGCTTCAGTCGATTTCGGAGATCAAGCGTGATATGGAATCAAGAGTTCCTATGGACAGACTGCTCTGCGGCGACGTCGGCTTCGGTAAAACCGAGGTGGCGCTTCGTGCGGCGTTCAAGGCGGTCATGTCGGGCAAGCAGGTCGCAATTTTAGTGCCGACGACCATACTTGCAATGCAGCATTATCAGACGATCACCAGCCGTATGCGCGGCTTCCCCGTGAGCGTTGATATGCTCTCGCGTTTCCGTACACCGAAGCAGCAACAGGAGACACTGCGCAGACTTCGCCGCGGTGATGTTGATATCATCGTCGGAACTCACAGACTCGTTTCAAAAGACGTTGAGTTCCGTGATCTCGGACTTGTCATAATCGACGAGGAACAGCGTTTCGGAGTGGCACACAAGGAAAAATTAAAGCAGATATCGACAAATGTGGATGTGCTGACGCTTACGGCAACGCCGATACCACGTACACTCAATATGGCGATGAGCGGTATACGCGATATGTCGGTGCTTGACGAGGCGCCGGGTGATCGCTTCCCGGTACAGACTTTTGTAATGGAATATGACGAGCTTATTATATCCGAGGCGATAAAAAAGGAACTTCGCCGAGGCGGACAGGTATTCTTCTTACACAATACCGTTGATGATATTGATGCTGTTGCGCTTCGGCTTCAGCGAGCGGTGCCCGATGCGAGAATCGCAGTGGCACACGGTCAGATGGACAAGGAGCTGCTGTCGGATATATGGCGCGGAATGGTTACCGGAGAGATAGACATTTTGGTGTCAACCACTATCATTGAATCGGGCGTTGACGTGCCTAACGCTAACACGCTGATAATCGACCATGCAGACCGGCTTGGACTTTCACAGCTTCATCAGATACGCGGCAGAGTCGGACGTTCAAGCCGCCGCGCATACGCTTATTTCACCTATCCGCCGTTCAAAACACTCAATGAGATAGCGCAGAAGCGCTTGTCGGCAATGCGCGAGTATACCGAATTCGGTTCGGGCTTTAAAATAGCGCTTCGTGACCTCGAAATACGCGGTGCGGGTAATCTTCTTGGCGCGGAACAGCACGGTCAGCTCGATTCTATCGGTTATGACCTCTATGTAAAGATACTAAACGAAGCGGTTCTTGAAGAAAAGGGAATCAAGCCGGAGCCGAAATTTGAAAGTAAGCTCGATATTTCACTTGACGCTTATTTGCCGGAAAAATATATAAAGAGCGAATCACAGCGTATGGATATTTACAAGAAGATCGCGCACATCGAATGTGCGGAGGATCTTGACGATCTCGCGGATGAGCTGATGGACCGTTTCGGTGAAATACCGCGTCAGGCTGATACGCTTATGTACGTGGCACTTGCGCGCGCACTTTGCGAGAAGGCGCGCATACCGAAGATAGAGCATCACGGGGACACGATAACAATACTTCCCGAAACGCTTGATCCGATGCGCTGGGCAAAGGCAAGTGCCGATGCAAATGTTCAGCTTACCTTCAGAATGTCCGGAAGGGCGAGCGTAAACTATAAGATTAAGAACGCGCGTCCGCTTTACGATCTTTGTGAGGTGTTAAAACAGTATCTTTTAGCAGAGAAAGCGTAAAAATGTTGAAAACTTTGTGGAAAACGTGTCAAACCTGTGGAAAAAGTCAGGTTTCACCTATAATTTGGCGTGTGTTAATAAAAAACAATGTCGTTTTTTGCACGCCATTCTCAATGACAGAATGAGTGAAAATCTCAAAACACACACGAATTTTGAGCGAAAACTGTATTGAAATAGTAAACAGCGTTTAGTATAATTATGATAATAAAATATTCTTATTATCAAGGAGAAATTATCATGAAAAATACGTTTGTTTCTTTTGGTGAGATCATGCTTCGTTTGAAGTCTCCCGGATATGACCGCCTTTTCCAGTCCCCTACCTTGGAGGCAACATTTGGCGGCGGTGAGGCTAACGTCGCAGTTTCGCTTTCAAACTATGGTCTTGATGCGAAGTTTGTTACCGCGCTTCCCGATAACGATGTCGGTACAGCTTGTCTGCGTGAGATCAGAAAGTATGGCGTTGACGTATCGGATATTCAGATGACAAAGGGCAGAATGGGTATTTACTATCTTGAGACCGGTGCTTGCCAGCGCCCGTCAAAGGTTATCTACGACCGCGCTGATTCGTCTTTTGCTAATATTAAAGAGGGTGATTTTGACTGGAAAGCTATTCTTGCCGATGCAAAATGGTTCCATGTAACCGGTATCACCCCCGCAGTTTCGCAGAGCATCGCTGATGAAGCAATCCGCGCTCTTAAGATCGCTAAGGAAATGGGCGTGACTACCTCTATTGACCTCAACTACCGCGCGAAGCTTTGGAAGTACGGCAAGCGTGCAGACGAGGTTATGCCCGAGCTTACAAAGTATATCGATGTTGTTATTGCAAACGAGGAAGATTGCCAGAAGGCTCTCGGAATTTCCTCTGACAACAAGCCCGAGCTTGGCGAGATTAATCTCGATTGCTACAAGGAGATCACCGAAAAGGTACTTACACAGTACCCCAACGTGAAGACTGTTGCAATTACCTTGCGTGAATCCAAGTCGGCAAACCGCAATCTTTGGTCTGCCTGCATCAACGACGGCAAGGAGTTTTATCACAGCCGTACTTATGATATCACCGATATCGTTGACCGCGTTGGCGGCGGCGACTCGTTCGCAGGCGGTCTTATCTACGGCCTTGCAACCAAGCCCGATGCGAAGTCCGCACTTGAATTTGCAGTTGGCGCATCCTGCCTTAAGCATACAATCAACGGCGACTTTAATCTGGTCAGCGTTGATGAGGTTGAAAAGCTTATCGGTGGCGACGGTACAGGC
>JAFQVU010000021.1 GCA_017407885.1 Clostridia bacterium | reverse complement strand
GTTTTCCATACGCTCGCGCAAAACCTCGGCTATTGTTTTGTCATTCACAATTTACCGCTCCTAATAATAATCTATATAATAATATACTCCGTTTTTCAGCCGTTAAATTAAAAATCGCAAATATTTACAAGCGCGTAACAAATGAACGCCAGTTTTCGAGCCGCTTTGCGGCAGCGAGAATAAACGGTCGAAGCGCGTCGATACTTATACATAGTATATTATATCATACAGTAAATACAAAAATCAAGTCCTCTCGCTCTTTTTCGATAAAATTTTCAAAAAATTAACGACTTAATTCGCGGGTATGTCAGCAACTTAAGTTTGTGTAACATTTCGGAATATGCATAAAATAAATAAATGCCGTTTGGTTGACAATCGGGCAAAAATCTGATATAATAATATTTGTATGAGTATTTTTATTAAAATCTATACAAGGAGGCGTGCGAATGTCCGGATTTGACTCGTTTTTAAAAAACGAAAAGCTTATCAAAAGACTCAAACGCGATATTTCTGCAAACCGCCTTTCTCATGCGTATATAATCGAAGGTGGCGCCGGGTGCGGAAAACGCACACTCGCAAAGCTGATCTGCTCTGCTGTATCGTGCAAAAACGATGACCGTCCGTGCATGAAGTGTACAAGCTGTGATAAAATAGCGCGCGCGCAGTCTCCGGATGTTATTATGATCGAGGCTGAAAAGGATCGTGTCCAGCTCGGTGTTGATGTCATACGCCGTCTGCGCGAGGATGCGGTTATCGCACCTAACGACCTTCCGAAGAAATTCTACATCATCCCAAAAGCCGATTCGATGAACACGCAAGCGCAAAACGCGATTCTCAAAATACTCGAAGAACCGCCATCTCACGTAATGTTTCTATTACTCTGTGAGAATGCTGACAACTTGCTGTCCACCATAAGAAGCCGTGCACCGATATATCGTGTCGAAGCACTTCCGGACGATTTAATATGCGAAAGACTCAAGTCCGACGAGCGCGCGAAAACACTTTTCGAGCGTGATCCCGATGCGTTCAATGCCGCTGTTAAATTGTCGCGCGGAAGTCTCGGGCGTGCATATGAGCTTACGGATCCAAAAAGCGCGACGGAATGTCTTGAACTCTATAAAAAAGCGGAGCGTTATATCGAGCTTCTCGCGACAAAGCGAGACGGCGCAAGCGAACTGGATTTTTACGAGTATTCCACAAAATTGGTGAAATCCAAGGAACGTGACGAGCTGTCTCAGATATATTCCCTGCTCGCAGATGCGGCAAGAGATCTTATCAACGTCAAGCTCACTTCATCACCATCACCGATCTTCTATACTTCGACTGACAAAGCACGCGAGGTTGCAGACCGATTTGCGCTCGGCAAGCTTATGCGTCTTGTTGAGGTGTTCTCTGATGCATGTGATAGCCTCGACCGAAATGTAAATATCAATTTAGCGCAAGTACGCACTTCCTCGGCGGCATCCGCCGCAATAAGGGTAAAATAATATTAGGATATGCAATGCATATATCACAGGAAAGGAAGCCCATTTATGGGCTAAGGTCATATAAGTTATGGACAACCATGAAAAAACTCCCCGAGGCAATCACTCCGGGAACAACGGAAATAAAAAGCCGCATCATTGGCATAACCATCGCAGAAAGCAGAAACGTTCTTCTGAAAACACTCAATCAGCACAGGCGCCACAGAATACATCCGGAGATTCGATTACTGTACGTCCCGGTCGTTATGACATCCCCCCGACAGAAGCACAGAAAACAGCGATTAATATAAACAACCGCAGCGCTAACAACGGCGCGGCAGCTCACAACGGTAATAACCGCCCGCATCATTCGCGTCATCGCCGCAATGACCGCCGTCGCGAGAATACAAACATCTCCGCAAGTGAAAACTCGGCAGTCGAAAACGCATCCGAAGTTGAAACGAGCAATAATTCTGCCGATACAGCTCCGTCGTACAGTGAATACATCGCCACGGCAGGAAGCATTGATGATGAGATCGTAGAAGAACTGAACTCGATCACAAGTGCAGATGCAAAGCGCATCGAGGACTATGAGTCCATTAATGAACCTGAGGTTGAACTGAAGAAATACGAGATCGTCGGTATCCGTTTCAAATCCGGCGGTAAGATATACTATTTTGATCCTAACGGCTTGAAGCTCGCATACGGCGAAAGCGTAATCGTCGAGACCTCGCGCGGTCTTGAGTTCGGTATTTGCGATATCGTAAACCGCACCGTTACTGAGCGTGAAGTCGTACTTCCGCTTCGCACAGTTCTTCGCCGTGCGACAACCGAGGATATATCCAAGCATGAGGCTAATGTAGTGCGTGAAAAAAACGCCTTTGAGGTCTGCTCGCAGAAGGTGCTCGAGCACAAGCTCGGTATGAAGCTTATTGATGTCGAGCTTGCCTTTGACGGCTCCAAGCTGCTCTTTTACTTCACAGCCGAAGGCCGTGTGGACTTCCGTGAGCTTGTAAAGGACCTCGCCGCCGAATTCCGTACCAGAATCGAGCTTCGCCAAATCGGTATACGCGATGAGACCAAGCTGCTCGGCGGAATCGGTATTTGCGGGCGTCCGTTCTGCTGTAAAACGTTCCTGTCCGATTTTGTACAGGTTTCGATAAAAATGGCAAAGGAGCAGAATCTTTCGCTCAATTCCGCGAAGATATCGGGTGCGTGTGGACGTCTTATGTGCTGTCTGCGCTACGAGCACGATACCTATCAGGAAGAGATAAAGAAGACTCCCAAGGTCGATCAGATAGTTGCCACCCCCGACGGTGAAGGTACTGTCATTGAGGTGCAGCCTCTTGCCGGTCTTGTCCGTGTGCGTTTCGGAACAAAAGCTGAAATGATCCCGCCCAAGGTCTACCACAGAGACGATGTTAAGGTTATCGGCGGAAAGGGCGTAAAACCCAAAGATACCGCAGAAAACGAGTAATTATTACAGCAATTATGAATAGAATATGAAATTTTACTGTAACCCCTTGCATTTTTAAAATTTTATGATACAATAAAATACGTAAGCAAAATATTAAACACGGAGGTGTATTTGAAATGGCATATAAGATTTCCGATGATTGCATCGCTTGCGGCGCTTGTGCTGACGAATGTCCCGTAGGCTGCATCGTTGAAGCAGACGGTAAGTACGAGATCAACGCAGATGAGTGCATCGAGTGCGGCGCATGCGCAGGTGCTTGCCCCGTTGATGCTCCCAAGGCTGAATAATTTCAGATACATAAAACGCCGCCGAATACGGCGGCGTTTTTGTCAGATAATTTTAGGAGATATTGTTATGACTATTACATATGTTGTCGGCGATTCGCTGTACGTCAACACCACCAACCGCTGTTCAAACTCCTGCGACTTCTGTGTACGCTCACACGGCGAGGAGCTGTACGGTGATCTGTGGCTTGATAGCGAGCCGACGCGCGAGGAAATACTCGCTGACATTGAAAAGCGCGACCTTTCTTCATACCCCGAATTGGTATTCTGCGGCTACGGTGAGCCGACCGAGCGCCTTGACGATATCCTGTGGGTATGCCGCAAAATAAAGGCATCACACGACATCAAAATACGAATGAACACAAACGGTCACTCCGACCTTATTAATAAGCGCGATACCACACCCGAATTTGCAGGCTGTTTTGATACTGTTTCGATAAGCCTTAACTGCGCTAACGCAAAGAGTTATCAGGACGTATGCCATTCAGAGTTCGGCGAGGCATCCTTCGATGCGCTTATCGACTTTGCAAGACGTGTCAAGGACTACGTACCGAATGTAGTTTTATCGGTTGTGCGCGGCTCAATTCCCGACAGCGATATTGATATCTGTCAGAATATTGCCGACAGCGTTGGTGTTACACTTCGTGTGCGCGAAATGCTGTAATACATATAAATCGAAATCCCTCGCCCAAATGGGCGAGGGATACGTTTTTTATTGGCAGATGTCTGATTTATTCCTTGGTCAGTACCTTTTTCTGCCAAGACCTTTTGCCGCATTTCGGACACTTCATATATCTTGTTCTGCCCAAGTGCATTGCCCAGAATACGCTCTTGTATGTCGGAACATATCTGTGATGACATTCAGAGCACTCATAGTATCCGGCAGTCTGCTCTATTCTAAGTGCAAATGCAATGCCGATCATGCCTATGATAAAGCCCAACAAGACAAGACATACCCTTAACCAATCCGCCATTTGAAAAAGCGCCGCAACAAACGTAAATCCCAAAAGGATAATAACCGAAAAAGTGCCGATAAGTATTTCAAGAGACAAGAGCTGTCTGTCCGATTCTTCCTTCTGCTTCATCATCTCAAGGAGCATCTGCTCCGATTTTTCCTTATAATTATCCATTGCAACTACCTCCCCACAAAGTAAATCGTTTACACTAATTCCAAGAACATCGCAAAGCTCGAGCATTATCGAAGAATCGGGCATCGATTTTCCCGTCTCCCATTTTGATACAGCCCTGTCTGTGATGTGCAATTTTTCCGCCAACTGCATTTGTGTAAGATTATTGTTTTTTCTGCATTCGGCGATAAATTTTCCGATCTTTATCTGATCCACTCGTCTGCCTCCTTTCATTTCAATTATACAGTATTCCGCCCCGAAAATCCACACACCAACGGTTGAAAGGGGAGATATCAACCAACGGTAGGGTATTGGCAACGAGTAATATCCAAAAAAGATTATAACACAAACACGCAAAAAAATAAATAGAACCGGTTAAATATTTACAAATAACCGCTCTTTTTTAAATAAGTCTCAAAACCAAGCGCATAATTTCCGATTTGTGTAAAATTCTACTTGCAATTGCCGTCATAATATGATATAATATAATGAATATTTATATTTATTTTTGAAAGGAAGATTTATTATGCTGCCTCAGGTAGAACAAATCGCCGCGCGAGTGCGCGAGCTTCGTGATATACTCGATATTGATGCAGGTGTCATTGCCGAAAAAATCGGCGTGTCCCGTGAAGTTTATGATTCATATGAAAACGCCGAATGTGACATCCCTGTCGGCAAGCTGTATTCAATCGCAACCGAGCTTGGCGTTGACCCGACTGTACTTCTTCTCGGCGATGAGCCGCGCATGGTTGACTACACGCTTGTACGTCAGGGCAACGGACTTGATGTTGAGCGCTATGCAGGTTACAAATTCTCCTCGCTGGCATATAATTATATTGACCGCGAGATGGAACCTATGATAGTAACTCTCGATCCCGAGAGCAAAACGCCCGACCTTGTAACACATGCGGGACAGGAATTCAATATGGTGCTTGAGGGTACTGTTGCTGTTCAGCTCGGAGACCGTGAATACATACTCCGCGCGGGGGATTCAATCTATTTCAACCCGGCGATTCCGCACGGTCAGCGCGCTATTGGCACGGTGTCGAAATTCCTCACCGTAATCAATGAAAACATGAAAAGAAAATAATAAAAAGGATCAGTAAATCAAATGAATTTCTTATCAAAATATCTGCCGCGTATCGACTTTGAGAGTTACGAGGATTTCAAGGCTAACTATAAATTAAACATTCCCGAAAGCTTCAACTTCGGCTATGATATTATCGACGAGTACGCACATCTCGAGCCGACAAAGCCGGCGCTCATCTGGCTCAACGACGACGGTGACGAGAAGCATTTCACCTTCGCCGATATCAAGGAGCAGTCCGACCGTATCGCCAATGTGCTCACTTCACTCGGCATCAAAAAGGGTGAGCGCGTTATGCTCATCTTAAAGCAGCGTCCCGAGGTGTGGTTTACCCTCGTCGCACTCTGCAAAATGGGTGCTGTTGCTATCCCAGCATCTTTCCAGCTTACCGAAAAGGATATTGTTTACCGCTGCGAGTCGGCTGAGGTGCGCATGGTTATTGCAGCTGAGGATGATGTTATCATAGGTCACATCCGTAACTGCCGCGAAAAGTGTACTACTCTTCGCCATGTCGGACTTGTTGGCGACGGCATTTCCGAGCGTTACGGCGATGAATTTCTCGATATGCGCGCACTTACACGCGATGCATCGTGCGAGTGGGCACGTCCCATGGGCGATGCGGCGACAAAAAACATGGATATCATGCTCATGTACTTCACCTCGGGTACATCCGGCATGCCCAAGATGCTTACTCACAATTTCCTCTACCCCCTCGGTCACATCACAACCGCGCATTATTGGCAGAAGGTCGAGGACGAGGGCAGACATCTTACCGTGTCTGACTCCGGTTGGGCGAAGTTCGCATGGGGCAAGATTTACGGTCAGTGGATCTGCGGAGCGGTAAATGTTGCATACGACACAGACAAATTCGTTCCGGCGAAGCTGCTTGCCGCGATTGACCACCTTAAGCTCACCACATTCTGTGCACCGCCTACAATCTACCGTTTTCTTATCAAAGAGGATCTTTCGGGCTGCGATTTTTCCACCATCCATCATTGCGGCACTGCAGGTGAACCGCTGAATCCCGAGGTAGTAAAGCGTTTCAAGGAAGCTACCGGACACACAATCCATGAGGGCTTCGGCCAGACCGAGACTACTGTAATCCTCGCAAACTACGGTTGGGATGAGATCAAGGTCGGATCAACCGGTAAACCGGCGCCGATATATGATATCGACATAGTTGACGAAAACGGCAAGTCCTGCGAGGACGGTATCGTCGGCTCGATCGTTATAAAGAATGCGGGCGAGCATCCTACCGGTCTGTTCATGGAATATTACAATGCGCCCGACGCTATGGCGCGTTCGTGGAAGAACGGCGTATATAACACCGGCGACATGGCATGGCGCGATTCGGACGGTTACTTCTGGTTTGAGGGACGAAATGACGACGTCATCAAGTGCTCCGGTTACCGCATCGGACCGTTTGAGGTTGAAAGCGCACTGCTTACACATCCGTCGGTGCTTGAATGTGCCGTTACCGCGGTGCCAGATCCGGTACGCGGTCAGGTCGTAAAGGCAACTATTGTGCTCGCAAAGGGCTGGAAGGATAAAGCCGGAGACGAGTTGAAGAAAGAGCTTCAGAATCACGTCAAGGTCACAACTGCGCCGTACAAATATCCGCGTGTGGTTGAATTTGTCGATGAGCTTCCCAAGACTACAAGCGGCAAGATCCGCCGCGTTGAGATACGTCAGAACGACGCGGAGAAAAAATAATGGAATTTGCCAAAAACGCCGCGCCTATACTTGTCGTTCTCGGTCAGTCAAATGCACATGCGCACAATACGCGTCTGCCAGAAGCGGAAATCATACATACACCGCT
>JAFQVU010000201.1 GCA_017407885.1 Clostridia bacterium | reverse complement strand
TCCGTCCGAGCGATCATATCGTAGCATCCGATTTCTACATTTCAAAGCTTGCAGGAAGCGGCGTGGAGATTGCCGAATACAGTTTTTCCTTCCTTGGAGACGAATATTTTGAAAGCGCACAGCCATTTATAAACGAGCAAATCGAAATCCCCGACATCGTAAGTGAAACGGTAGATTTTTCTGATGAAAGCATCCGAAATGATCTGCTTTTGCTGTTTGAATATAATCCGGACAAGCTCGATGGATATGCTGACAGTGATTCCTATGTTTATGTCGATCTCCACAGTCAGCTTCGTCTTGGAAATGAGGGGATATCATTTTTCACCTACGATGCAACTGACGTCAACACTCTGCGCGGAATCAGAATAGATTCACTGCTCGGATATACCGTTTCTGACACATCAGGACTCTTCGATAAGCTTACCGCTGTCGATAATCTCATCCGCCGTCTCGGCGATATATCGCCTGAGCTTATCGGGGGAGAGGGAAAGTTATGTCTTGGCGATGTCTACAGTGAAGGAGCACTGCTTGTAATCGAATATTTTCTCACCCATAACGGTATACGTATTGGAGATGAGCCATATCTTCGCGCGGTGCTTACCGAAAAAACCGTATGTGAGCTGAGCGTTAATCCCATCGCGGTGTACTCTAATGTGAGCACCTCGCTTGCTCTGAATCCCGAATACATTCTTCGCGGTCTCGGAAAAACAGGCGCGCTTGATAAAACAGACCGTGCAGATTCTATACGCCTGCGCTACGTAGATACACATGCGCAGTGGATGCTGATACTTGAATCCAAGTCAAAATAAGGAGGAGCGCCGATGAATTGGTCATCCGTAAAAAACCTGCTTATCGCCATTCTAATTGCGGCAAATCTCTTTTTACTTTACAATATAGCAAGACAGGACCGAACTCGCGGATACATCGATGAGAATGAAGTAAGCGGTGCTGTTGAGCTGCTTGCCGAACGCGGACTTACGGTCAAAGAGGAAAGCATACCTCTTGAAAAATTTAAAGTCCCGGTATATGAAAGTCCCTACAGCGACGAATACTATACCGAGGTAGCAGAGGCGCTGACCGACTCCAAGCGCGAGATGCTTTACACCCTTCCCGAGGGGGGAATCAGCATTACTACACAGGACGGCTCATCAATCGAATTTGATACCGAATTCGGCTTCCGTTACGTTAAAAATGGCATTTCAGACATAGATGCATATACTGAAATTACAGCCGACAGTTTTGCTTCCATCGCCCGAAATAACGGCGAAATTGCCGCCGCTCGCATGAAGCTTCTTTCCGAGGAGGCCGAGAATTTTCTCAATTCGCGCGTACCCGACGACTATGTACTGACGGCAAAAACGACAGATGGCTGTTACGATGACCAAAATGACATCACATATCTTCTTTCTCAACAGGTGCTTGACGGATATGATGTATACTCACATTATGCCGTCTGTGTTTTTTCAGGCGATGAGCTGATCTTCTCACACGGACGTTGGTATTTCGCACCGTTTGAATCGGAATATAATACCGACCTCTGCGACCAGGTAAACATTCTTTTCACAGACCTTGCAACCCTGCGAGCAGGCACTGTCAGTCTGTCGGACGAGACCGTTGACAGCACACCGGAAGATACGCGCTCGGACGCCGCACAAAGCGCGGATAACACTCTTCCGACAGTCGTCGATATGTCGGCGTGCTATGTCATCTATTGGAATGCTGATAAAACAGCGTTGTTTTTCATTCCGGCATGGCAAATTGAACATAATAATGGACTAATCATAGTATATAATGCGGCAAATAGCACAGTATATTCAAGTGTACAGTAAATATTACTGATGTTTGTAAATATTTTGTAAACAGGTCTTCCATTTTGGACACAAATATGGTATAATATTATTAGATGAAAACTCAATTATTAACAATCTGTAAACCAAATGCATAATTTGGTTTTTCGCAGTGCAAATTCCCACGGCTTCGCCACGGCGGACGAATGCCGTTTATATATACAGCGCGCATCCATGGCGCGTACATTATACGCCGGGAAACGAGATTAGAATATGGAAAAAATCATCATCAACGGAGGCAGACCCCTGCATGGTTCAATCGAGGTCAGCGGTTCAAAAAACGCCGCGATCCCGATCATTCTGGCGACCCTGATGGTAGATGACGTCTGTGTTATCGAAAATGTTCCTTCCATCAGCGATATCAGCCTTTCGCTTGAAATCCTCGCGGCTATGGGCTGTCGCATAAGAATGCTTTCAAAGAGCACCGTAGAGATCGACTCACGCGGTGCTGTGGGTGGGGTGTCTCCATACGAGCTGGTTCGCAAAATGCGCGGCTCATACTACCTTGTCGGTGCAGAGCTTGCACGTTGGGGCAAGGCTTACGTCGGACTTCCGGGCGGATGTGACTTTGGTGTACGTCCGATAGACCAGCATATAAAGGGCTTCAAGGCACTCGGTGCCGCAATAAATGTCGAGGGCGGATATATTGACGCCAAGGCAGAGGAGCTTAAGGGCGCATCCATTTATTTTGACATAGAAACAGTCGGCGGCACTATCAATGTCATGATTGCGGCTAGCCTTGCAAAGGGCACAACGGTCATCGAAAACGCCGCACGCGAGCCTCACATAGTTGACCTTGCGAACTTCCTTAATACTTGCGGCGCGAAGATAAGCGGCGCAGGTACAGATACTATAAAAATCAAAGGCGTTGAGCGCCTTTACGGCAGCACTTACGCTGTAATTCCGGATATGATCGAAGCCGGCACATATATGTGTGCGGCGGCGGCAACCGGCGGACACCTTAAGGTGACGAACGTCATTCCGAAGCACATGGAAGCCGTCTCGGCAAAGCTCGAGGAGATGGGCGTAAAGATCATCGAAAACGATGATTCTATCGAGGTCATCAGCACTGGTGAACTCAATCGTGTAAACGTAAAAACCCTTCCGTACCCCGGATTCCCGACCGACATGAATCCCCAGTTCGGCGCACTGCTCTGTCTTGCCAAGGGTGTATCGTGTCTCACAGAGGGCATCTTCAACAACCGCTTCCGTTATGTCGAGGAGTTACGCCGCATGGGCGCTTCCATTAAGGTGGACGGATCTACGGCAATAATCGAGGGCGGCACACCGTTATCAGGCGCACCTGTAAAAGCGGTGGATCTGCGCGCAGGCGTTGCGATGATAATCGCAGGTCTCAGCATCAAGGGTAAGACCGAGATCGAGGATATCCACTATATTGAGCGTGGTTATGATGATGTTGTCGGCAAGCTTCGTGCTGTCGGTGCGGACATCAAGAAGGTTATAGTTCCTGATCCTGTACAGCTCGAAAAAGCAAATTAAGAAAGCAAAGGGTGTCCCACATGGCGGCACCCTTGATTTATTACTATGGATATAAGAAACGATGAGATGCTGACCGAAATAAACAACGGTCTAAAATTAATACAGAAGCGTGACGGACTGACCTTCGGAACGGACGCATATCTGCTTGCGGCTTACATACGGCGGCAGACACGTGCAACCGCGGTCGATCTGGGGAGCGGAACGGGCATTATTCCACTGCTCATGCTTGCACGGAAAAAGGTTGCGGCTATTCATGCGGTTGAATTGCAGACGGACTTTGCCGAGCTTATCACGCGAAATGCCGAGCTTAACGGTTTTTCCGAAATACTCGCTGCACACTGTGCCGATGTAAGAGATATAGGCGCGGACACGTTCGGCGGCACTGTCGATATTGCCCTCTCGAATCCCCCTTATATGAAAACGTCCGGCAAGGCAAATGAAAGCGAACGGAAGAACATCGCCCGTCATGAGATAGCCGGCACAATATCGGATTTCTGCGCCGCGGCAAGTCGTGTACTGAAGCATGGCGGTCTTTTCTACACAGTATGGCGTCCGGACCGGCTGTGCGAGCTTACCGGTGCACTGACGGCATCGGGACTTGAGCCGAAACGAATAACATTTGTTCACGCGCGTGCCGAGCTTGCGCCCTGTCTCGTACTGTGCGAAGCGAAAAAAGGCGCGGCACCGGGGATGTACGTCTCTCCGCCGCTTATAATGTACACGCACGGAAATGCCTACACAGAAACACTTACAAAAATCTATGAAACAGGTGAATTCGATGAGTCTTACACGAGACCCTGATGTTTACTACGCCGATCACGGCGAGGAAAAGAATAAAGTTAACGGCGGAACGCTCTATCTTGTCACAACGCCGATCGGAAATCTCGCCGATTTGTCCGAGCGTGCAAAAAAAGTGCTCGCCGAAGTGGATTTTGTTGCCGCCGAGGATACGCGAAATTCCGCAAAGCTTCTTGCAATTTTCGGAATCAAAAAGCCGATGATAAGCTACTATGAGCACAACAAACGCGAACGCGGGGATGAAATCTGCGACCGTATCGCCGCAGGTGAATCATGCGCGCTTGTGACGGATGCAGGCATGCCCGGAATTAGCGATCCCGGCGAGGATATTGTGCGACTCTGTGCCGAACGAGGAATACCGGTGACGGCAGTCCCCGGTCCGTGCGCCGCGATGACGGCGCTTACGCTGTCAGGACTGTTCACCGGACGTTTTGCGTTCGAGGGATTCCTGTCAACAAGCAAAGGTGAGCGCAAAGAGAGACTCGCCGAGTTAAAGAGCGACACTCGCACGCTCATTTTCTATGAAGCACCGCACAAATTAAAATCCACTCTTTCCGATTTATATTCGGCTTTTGGAGAGCGTAAAATCTCGCTTTGCCGCGAGCTGACCAAGCTTAACGAGGAAATATACCGTACCACTCTCGCGGATGCGGTAAAACTTTACGCTGAACGCGAACCGCGCGGAGAGTATGTGCTGATCGTCGAGGGAGCGAGTGCCGAGCAGGTAAAGGCATCCGCTTTTTGGAGCTGTATGACGGTAGAAGAGCACGTTGCTTACTATATCGGCGAGGGTAAGTCGAAAATGGATGCGATCAAGGCATGCGCCAAGGATCGCGGCATTGCGAAGAACGAAGTTTACAAGGTAATCAACACATGATAAAGAGCGCGGAGCTATCCGCGCTCTTTATCATGTGTTTGAATTATTGTATATGGTGGATTTGCGTTTGTTCTATGATCCGAACTCCAATACCCAGAATTTTGCCGCAGATTCATTCCCTATAGAAAAGCCAACGCAAAAATCGCATTTTTTTATTATATGTGTATATTGTTTTATTAAAAAAGATGTAGTATAATATATTTATAAATCAAGATTACGGAGGTGCGCAATGCTGCAGGACGATACAAAAAGAATACTTGCGGTGCATGATCTGTCCGCTTTCGGCCGCTGTGCGCTGACCGTGATAATCCCCACCCTCTCGGCAATGGGCGCACAGGTGATACCCCTTCCTACCGCGCTTCTTTCTACTCACACCGGTGGGTTTGAAAACATGACATTTCTCGATCTTTCCGACACTATGATTCCGGCTCTTGAGCATTACAAAGCGCTTGATCTTAACTTCGATGCCATCTATACCGGATTTCTCGGAAGCGCGGGGCAAATCGATACCGTAGCAAAGGCGATAGATATGTTCGGCGCGAATACGCCTGTCCTTGTTGATCCAGTGATGGGCGATGACGGCAAGGTCTATCAGACCTATACCCCCGAAATGTGCCGCCGCATGCGTGAGCTTTGCCACAAAGCGGATATCCTCACGCCCAATCTCACCGAGGCATACCTGCTCTGTGATGAGCCGTACCGCGACACTTCTTCAATGCCGCATGAGGCGGCACTTGCCGAGGCAGAACGTCTGAAGCGGAAGCTCACCGATATTTACGGAGTCCGCCAACTTGCGCTCACCGGCATTGAGCTTTCTGATGAGCACATCGCAACCATTTCATATGACAGCGATTGTCAGGAGCACGAAAGTGTACATATAATCCATCGAATCAAGAACGGTTACCCCGGCACCGGCGATTTTTTCGCATCCGTTCTGCTCGGACGTGTGCTTGACAACGATAATTTCCACCGTGCCGTTGAATTTTCTTGCCAAATCGTTGCGGATATGATTACCGATACCGCAAAATACGACACTCCCAGACGTGACGGATTAAGACTTGAAAAGAACCTTTACCGCTTGTACAAAAATTAAAAAGGAGTGAATATAATGTCTTCCTCAAAGCAAAAACATCTGCGTCTTTTGACGCTGTCCGCCGTACTGTGCGCGCTCGTTTTCGTAGCGACTGCATATCTGCCGCGAATCCCTATTCCTAACGGTGGATACGTACATATTGGAGATGCATTTATCTATCTCGCCGCAGTTCTCTTACCGACACCGTATGCGTGTGCAGTGGGAGCAATCGGTGCCGGACTTGCCGACACACTAACGGGATTTATCATTTATGCCCCCGGAACGCTTATTATTAAAGCAATAATGGCGATATTCTTCTCGGCAAAACGCTCCAAGATAATCTGCGCGAGAAATCTCACCGCGACACTTCCTGCCGGTATAGTATGCGTTGTCGGATATTATCTTTACGAGGTAATACTCACAAAAAGCTTTGCCGCGCCGTTGGCATCTATCTATTTTAACATCGCGCAGGCAGTCGTGAGCGCCGTGATATTCATTATCCTCGGATTTATATTTGATAAATTCAAGCTCGTCGATAATATTAAGTAAATCAACGTACAACAAAAATATTGTGACCGTAATACAAAGCGAGAGGACAGACCGATGTCTCCCTCTCGTTTTTATATGTAAACAAAAGATCCGAACCCATTTGCATAAAGCTAAAGGTTCGGATCTTTTTTATTTGGTGGAAGCTACAGGGCTCGAACCTGTGACCCTCTGCTTGTAAGGCAGATGCTCTCCCAGCTGAGCTAAGCTTCCGTTTTTCGGTATACCCGAAAAAAATGGAGCGGATTACGGGGCTCGAACCCGCCACCTCGACCTTGGCAAGGTCGCGCTCTACCAAATGAGCTAAATCCGCGTGGCTTGTCACTACTCTTTTTGACGCATATTATTATACCACAGTGAATCTCATTTGTCAAGGGGTATTTCAAAGTTTTTTGAGGTTTTTTGAAAAATATCAATCATAACCACCGGTTGAACCGGCGGTTATGATTTTCGCCAATTCCGAGACTATTCTAAAATCACAGAATAGAGCAATTAACGATAAGAGCTGCAAATACGATGGAAATCATCGAAAGAAGCTTGATAAGAATATTGATAGACGGACCGGCAGTATCCTTGAACGGGTCACCGACAGTATCGCCGACAACGGCAGCCTTGTGGCAATCGGAGCCCTTTCCGCCATGGTGGTCGCCCTCTATATACTTCTTTGCATTATCCCAAGCACCGCCGGAGTTTGACATAAATACAGCCATTAAGAATCCGGATACAGTAGCGCCTGCGAGCATACCGACAACACCCGTACAGCCGAGTATCAAGCCAACAATGATAGGTACGATTACAGCAACGATTGTCGGTAAAACCATCTCACGAAGGCTTGCCTTTGTGCAAAGGTCAACGCATTTTGCATAATCGGGATCCGCCTTGCCGTCCATGAGACCGGCGATTTCCTTGAATTGACGGCGTACCTCTTTAACGATACTCTGTGCGGCTCTTCCGACAGAATTCATTGTGAGTGCCGCGAATACGAACGGTAAGCATGCACCGATGAACAGACCGATAAGAACGGTGGGATTTGTAATATTGAGATTAGCAATCTTTTCAGCGCCGCCCTCTATTGTATGTACCTTATCAATATAGGATGCCATAAGCGCGAGTGCAGTAAGCGCGGCAGAGCCTATAGCAAATCCCTTTCCGGTAGCGGCGGTGGTGTTGCCGAGCGAATCGAGCGCATCTGTACGTTCTCTTACCTTCTCGTCAAGACCTGCCATCTGCGCGATACCGCCTGCATTATCGGCGATAGGTCCATATGCATCGGTTGCGAGCGTGATACCAAGAGTCGAAAGCATACCAACAGCCGCAAGTGAGATACCGTAAAGTCCGCAGGATGCATCAGAAGCACCGCCCGATACAAAGTATGCAACGAGCACGCAGACAGAAACGATTATAATCGGGAGCAGTGTTGACAGCATACCGACGGAAAGACCGCCGATGATGATTGTCGCTGTACCGGTTTCGCTTGTTGCCGCGAGATTTTTTGTAGGCTTATAGCTGTCCGAGGTATAGTACTCGGTTGCTCTGCCGATCAGTACGCCGGCAATAAGACCTGCGAGAATTGCAAAGTATATAAACCAATGCTCTTTTCCGAGAATCGTCCATACAAGCGGCAGGGAAACAATCGCAATAACAATCGCCGAGAAATTAGTTCCGCGCGAAAGTGCGCCAAGAAGCTGTCTTTGGGTAGCGCCCTCTTTTGTCTTTACAAAGAAGGTACCAACTATTGAGCAAACGATACCGATTGCAGCTATGAGCATGGGCAGAGCCATTGCCGCGAAGCCTTGGAATGCCGCAACGCCGAGTGCGCATGCAGAAATTATCGAGCCGACATAAGATTCATAGAGGTCCGCACCCATTCCGGCAACATCGCCGACATTATCGCCGACGTTATCAGCGATAACCGCAGGGTTACGGGGGTCATCCTCGGGGATACCGGCTTCAACCTTACCTACGAGGTCAGCACCCACGTCTGCCGCCTTTGTGAAGATACCGCCGCCAACGCGCGCAAACAGCGCCATCGAGGAAGCACCCATACCAAAGGTGAGCATTGCGCCTGTAATTTCTGCTGCCTCAAGGCCGAAAACAAATTTAAGTAAAAAGAACCAAATCGAAATATCAAGCAGTCCAAGTCCGACTACCGTAAAGCCCATTACGCTTCCTGCTGAGAAGGCTACGCGAAGTCCGCGGTTGAGTCCTTCCTGACAAGCGTTGGCTGTTCTTGCATTTGACAGAGTAGCTATTTTCATTCCGATAAAACCGGAAAGCGCCGAAAAGATTCCGCCGCTAAGGAATGCAAACGGAACATATGGTGTGATCAGCTTTAAAATCGCCATTACGCCGAGCAGTACAAACATTATACCGAAGAAAACGGCGACTATACGGTATTGGCGCTTAAGATAAGCATTTGCGCCGGATCTGATGGATGCGGATATTTTCTTCATTGCATCCGTTCCTTCAGAGAACTTCATTACTTTAAGCGTAACGACAAGTGCAAAAAGCAAAGCAAGCACTGCACCGGCAAAGGTTAAGCCTACAACTATTTTCTCCAACATTATTTTTCCTCCAAAATACATTCACAGTTGATTTATGAACGTCAGTGTGATTTTTTCACAAGGTCAATGAACTTTGGTTGTAGAGATTGACAAAAAATATGCAAACTTTTCACCAAAGTCACAAAAAGCCCTATAAATCACGATATCGGAGACATGAAAATTCATGTCTCCGATATTCGGACAATTATTTACGGAACACAGTTCCAATTGTTGTGTTTCCGCCCTCAAAAGACTAAATTAGTCGCTGATGTAGGGCAGAAGTGCTACGTGGCGCGAACGCTTGATAGCAATGGTCAGCTGACGCTGATGCTTTGCGCAGGTACCGGAAATTCTTCTGGGAAGAATCTTGGCACGCTCACTGATATACTTGCGAAGTCTCGCGGTATCCTTGTAATCGATCTCGTCGATCTTATCTGCGCAGAACTGGCAGACCTTCTTCTTTCTGCGCATACCGGTGCGGTAAGGCTTAGAAGCGTCTCTTTCGGTTCTCTCTCTATCCATTTTATGAAACCTCCTTTATTAAAATCAGAACGGCAGCTCGTCGTCACCCTCAAGTGTTTCGAACTGGGGTGCTGCGCCGCCCTGTGATGCCGGAGCCTGTCCGGCAGGCGTTGCGTACTGTGTGTCGCTGTAGGCAGACGGCATATATGCCGATGCGCCATTTGCGGAGCCCTCGCCCTTTGAATCAACAAAGTTGATTTCGTCAGCAACAACATCAGTTGAATACTGCTTGTTGCCCTGCTGATCGTTCCAGGTGCGAGTCTGAATGGAACCGACAACGCAAATTGACGAACCCTTCTGGAAGTATCTGCAAACAAACTCAGCCTGCTGACGCCATGCCGTTACACGGATGAAATCTGCCTGTGGCTGACCATTCTGTCCGTCCTCGCCTCTTGCAGCAAAACGACGGTTCACAGCGATGGTGAAGCTTGTTACCATAACTCCGCTGGGAGTCTGTCTTAATTCGGGAGTCGCGGTAAGGCGACCGCCGAGAATGACTTTATTAAGATTGAAGTTTGCCATTGTCATTATCCTCCATTCCGTTTTCCGAATTATTCAGCGTCTTCAGCGGGAGCAGCTTCTTCAGCAGGAGCAGCGGCAGCCTTCTTTGCGAGCTTCTTCTCGTCATGCTTGATAACGATAGAACGCAGAATGCCGTCGGTGATGCCGAATACACGCTCAAGCTCGAGCGGAAGAGTAGGAGCGCTCTTGAAGTTTACAAGAACGTAGTATCCCTCGGTCAGATCGTTGATCGGGTATGCGAGCTTGCGCTTACCCCATTCATCAACGGACTCGACGGTACCGTTAGCGGCGATAAGACCGGTGAACTTGTCAACCAGAGCCTTCACGCCCTCCTCACCCTGCTGTACATCAACGATAAACAGAGTTTCGTAGGATGAAATCTTATCCATTGTGTTACACCTCCTCATGGACATTAGACCGAACGCCTCAAAAATTTGCGTCCGGTAAGGAGAGAATACTTATGCAAGGGCATAAATATCCCATACCGAGTAAGTATTATACCACAGTTTTTTTTAATTGTCAAGAGTTTTACCGAAATTATTACCATATATTTATTGACATCAAGCCGCAGATGTGCTATAATTTACTGTAGATTAATTTAAATATAGGAGCAAAAGATTTTGAAAACACCATTTGTTACAAAAGCACAGCTTGAAAAAATCATTGAGACTTACCCAACCCCGTTCCACATTTATGACGAAAAGGGTATCCGTGAGCGTGCGCGCGCGCTTAATGCGGCATTTTCATGGAACAAGGGTTTCAAAGAATATTTCGCGGTAAAGGCTACACCTAACCCCGTGCTGCTTGATATACTTAAGCAGGAAAACTGCGGTGCAGACTGCTCATCACTCACCGAGCTTATCATGAGCGAAAAAGTAGGATTTTCAGGCGATGACATCATGTTCTCCTCAAATGCTACCCCGGCAGAGGACTTCAAAAAAGCGGCTGAACTCGGCGCTATCATCAACCTTGACGATTTCACCCATATCGATTTTCTCGAAAAAACTATCGGCTATATCCCCGAAACCATTTGCTGCCGCTTCAACCCCGGCGGAGATTTCCGCATCAGCACGCAAATTATGGGCTCCCCCAGCGAAGCGAAGTACGGCATGACCGAGGAGCAGATAGTCGAGGCTTATAAGATACTCAAAGCTAAGGGCGCAAAGCGTTTTGGCATCCATGCGTTCCTCTCTTCAAACAACACCAATAATGAATACTATCCGACACTCGCCGGCGTACTCTTTAAGCTGGCTGTCGAAATTCAGAAGAAGGCAGGTGTTGATATTTCGTTCATCAACCTTTCTGGCGGAGTCGGCGTGCCCTATCTCCCCGATGCAGAGCCTGCGGATATCGCAATTATCGGTGAGGGTGTGCGCAAGGTGTACGAGGAGATACTCGTTCCTGCAGGGCTTGGAAACGTCTCGCTCTTCACCGAGCTTGGCAGATACATGCTCGCCCCCAACGGTATGCTTATTACAAAGGCAATCCACGAAAAGCATATATATAAGGAATACATCGGCTGTGATGCGTGTGCGGCTAACCTCATGCGTCCCGCGATGTACGGCTCCTATCATCACATCACCGTTATGGGCAAGGAAAACGAGCCTTGCGACCATATGTACGACGTGACCGGCGGTCTTTGCGAGAACAATGATAAATTCGCTATCGACCGCATGCTCCCCAAAATCGACATCGGCGACATACTCGCCATTCACGATGCAGGCGCGCACGGCTTCGCAATGGGTTATAACTATAACGGAAAACTGCGCTCGGCAGAGCTTCTTTATAAGGAAGACGGTTCGGTTGAGCTTATCCGCCGCGCTGAAACTCCCGACGATTATTTTGCTACGCTCGGCGTAACAAAATATTTCAAGTAATCATTTCTGCACATTCTTGGTGCATTTGTAGATGTCAGAGTCAAATCGGGTAGCTCTTTTCAAATTAATAAAAACTCCGTCAAGGGTGTGCCTTGACGGAACTTTTTTATTCTTTAACAACCCGACAGACTTTGATACCGTAATATTCAAGTGCCGCCACGGCAGTTTCATCAATTACTTCGCCGCAGACAGCAATGGGAATTGCAGGGGGACAGGCAATATCCGCACTTGCGAGTATACGTCCGACTGCGGTGCTTGCCGCGATCTCCTCTGTTGGCATAAGCATCACCTCACGCGGTGTCATAGCTCGCAGTGCCGCGCCTGCACACGGCGGTTTTTGCTTTATTGCCGCCCTCGGCGTAACAGAGAGAAGCAGGGTTTCAATGTGTGCAAGTATGTTCGCATTTAGTTCGGGAGTAGGCATAAGCACAACGTAATCGAGATTGGCAAATTCACATTCTATCCCCTCGCCCCGAAGAATATTCGCAAGCTCATATCCGGTGTAACCGAGCGATTTGGGTGCAAGCGACAGCTTCATCGGCTCATTGCCAACGAGTGTATAGCCGTAATCTTCCAACTTTTGTTTAAAACCAGCGAGACGTTTTGTAAATGTGCAAAGGCGTTTACGATAACCTTCGAACAAATATCGGTTGGCGGCATCGAGCGACTGCAATATAAGATAGGACGGACTTGTTGAGGCAAACATCGCCATTGCCTGCTCCGACTGCTCGCAAAGTAATGCCGGAGCATTTTTAGAAATATGCAAATATCCGCCGCCGGTTAAAACGGGAAGTGTTTTATGCGCCGAGTCGGCACACATATCGGCACCAATCGATATCGGATGCTGTGATTTTGGAAGAAACTGCAGATATGCACCGTGTGCATTGTCAACCAGTAGAAGTATGCCGTGACGTCGGCAGACCGCCGAAATCCCCTCAATATCTGCGATGTTCCCGAGGTAATCGGGGGACGTGATGTATACGGCTGTCGGCTTCTCGTTCATTTCTGCGAGGTCTTTTTCGAGAGTATCGGCGGTGATTTCGCAGGATATTATACTCTCGGAGTTTTTAGAATAGATCCACACTATATCAAAATCGAGCAAGGCGGCGGTGTTCACGAACACCTTGTGCGCATTTCGCCCTGCGGCAATCAAGGGGCGTTTACCCGATTCGAGCGCGTGGCGCATGGCAAGAAAGAGCATAGCGCGTATTGAAAGAGATGAGCCCTCTGCCGAATAAACGGTACGTGCGGTATTAAACAGCGCTTCGGCATTAGCTTCGCTTTCGCGGATGATACCTTGCGAAGAATAAAGCACATCCGCACCGCCGATT
>JAFQVU010000200.1 GCA_017407885.1 Clostridia bacterium | reverse complement strand
CGCCGATCAGCTTATCGAATTTGAGGACGAGCTTTATTGTTCAAGCTGCCTCGGTATTGAAACCGTTGTCTGTTCCCGATGTGGGCGACGAGTGTGGAACAGCGACAACGCGGGAACCGATGAGTTCCCTCTCTGCGAGCGTTGCTATGAAGATCACTACGTGAACTGTACGTCTTGCGGGAGGCTGATACGCGCCGATGATGCTTATTATGATGACTTTGACGATGGCTCGCCCTATTGCCGTGAGTGCCATGCGCAACATGATGACTCTTCTATTCATAACTATTACTACAAACCTGTTCCCGTTTTCTATGGAACGGGAAATCGTTTCTTCGGCGTTGAGCTTGAGGTAGACGGCGCGGGAGAATATGACGAGAACGCCGAATGTGCGGTATATACCGCAAATATTAACGGTCGTGAGCATATCTACTGCAAGCACGACGGATCGCTTGAAGAAGGATTTGAGATCGTTACGCACCCGATGACACTTGAATATCATACGGATAAAATGCCGTGGGAGAGGCTTCTTAACAAGGTAAAAGCAATGGGATATACCTCGCATCAGGCGCAAACCTGCGGTCTGCATATCCATGTAAACCGAGTCTCACTCGGTGATACCGACAGCAACCGTGATGCATGTATTGCCCGCATTCTGTATATTTTTGAGAAGTTCTGGGACGAGCTTTTGAAATTCTCACGGCGCACACCGCGTCAGCTTGAGCGTTGGGCGGCACGGTACGGGTATAAAGAATCGCCGAAAGATATTCTCGATCACGCAAAGAAAGGGACTTGCAGCGGCAGATATACATGTGTCAATCTTGAAAACCGTGATACCATAGAATTTCGAATGTTCCGCGGTACGTTAAAACTGAATACACTGATTGCCACGTTGCAGCTCGTTAACAGAGTTTGCGATGTGGCTCTTTCTTTGTCAGACGACGAAGTTAAAGCAATGTCGTGGACGACCTTCGTTTCGGGATGTACAGAACCCGAGCTTGTACAGTATCTCAAAGAGCGCAGACTCTACATTAACGATCCCGTGACTTGCGAGGAGGACATATAAATGTGTTGCCTTTTCGGAATAATTGACTATAAGCAATCACTGTCAAAGAAGCAAATAAACCGCATTATATCAACGCTTTCGGTTGCTTGTGAGGCGCGAGGAACCGATGCAACGGGGATATCTTACAACACGGCTGAAAGGCTCTGTATATTCAAAAGACCGCTACCGGCGCACAGAATGTATTTCTACATACCGAAAGGAGTGCATGCGGTTATGGGACATACGCGTATGACTACACAAGGCAACGAGCGTAGAAATTACAATAACCATCCTTTTGTCGGATATGTAAACGGTATTGAATTTGCTTTGGCACACAACGGCGTTTTGTATAATGATATCGATTTACAGAGATCCGAGGTTCTTCCTAAAACAAAGATCGAAACAGACAGTTATGTTGCGGTGCAGTTGATTGAGAAGTACGGCGAACTTAGCTTTGAAGCCTTGAGGTATGCTGCGGAACTTTTGGTCGGGTCATATACATTAACGGTTGTCGATCGGGACAATAATTTCTATTTTGTCAAAGGTGACAATCCGATGTGCATTTATCACTACAAGGAGCTGGGTGTATATTTATATGCTTCCACAGAGGAGATACTGAAATCCGCCATCTACAAAATGTCGTATAATCTCGGCGTATATGAAAAGGTGAATATCGAATGCGGTACGATTCTCAAAATTGACAACAGCGGAGAACAAAGCACAGCAGATTTCAAATTCTCCTATCAGATGAAGTATTACGATCCATACTGGATGTGGAGGGATTATTCGAATAGTAGGACGAGCAATAACGAGTATGTGAAAGAACTCAAAAGTGCGGCATCGGGATTCGGTGTATCACCCGAAGACATTGACGAACTTCTCGCAGAGGGATTTACTACCGATGATATTGAAGAGTTTCTGTATTGCGGTCAGTTTTAGTATGCCATTGGGGTACACCCCAACGACACAGCGGTACGGTGTGCCAATAGGGTCGGTTTCTACATTTTGACATATTCCAAAGTAAATGCTGACCCTATTGAGAATTCTGATTTTTGAGCTTTGCGGGATGCGGATGATTTTTGTTTCCACGTCAGCTAAGTGTGCGCGAAGCGCGCATTTAGCAAATCACTAATACGGAATAAGTGGAAACAAAAATCAGACGGTGATTCGCAAGGCTCAAAAATCACAAAGGAGAAAAATGATTTGAAAATAGGTTACATTCGAATAAGTACGACAGATCAAAACACCGCAAGGCAAGAAGTTCTTATGAATGATCTCGGCGTGGAACAGGTATTTATAGACCGTATGAGCGGCAAAAATATCGACCGACCCGAGCTGAAAAGAATGATGAATTTTGTGCGGGAAGGTGATGTCGTTATAGTTGAATCGATAAGCCGCTTTGCGCGTAATACGAAAGACCTTTTGGAGCTTGTGGAACAGCTTACCGTTAAACAGGTGGAGTTTATATCGAAGAAAGAAGCTATAGACACCACAACTCCGACGGGACGGTTCATGCTGACCGTATTCGGCGCAGTAGCAGAGCTTGAACGAGAATACATACTTCAAAGACAAAAGGAGGGGATCGCAATTGCAAAAGAAAAGGGCGTTTACAAGGGCAGAAAGCCCATAGAATCCCCGAAGCTGGCGGAGGTAGTCTCTGTATGGAGAAGCGGCGAAATAACCGCCGTGGAGGCTATGAAGCGTCTGAACATGAAGCCAAGCACATTTTACAGAAAGGTCAAGGAGGTAAAGTTAAAATGATGAAGTGGACATTGGCAGGATTCGTTATTTCACT
>JAFQVU010000199.1 GCA_017407885.1 Clostridia bacterium | reverse complement strand
CGTGCACTGCTCGTTGGTGGTGGAATCGGAATATATCCGCTTTTATCAGTCGGAAAACAGTGTAAGGGTGCAAAGGCGGCGTTTGGATTCAGAAATGCTTCGCTCATAAATTCTGTTGATCTTTTTGAGTCGAACGGTATTTCTGTATCGGTCATAACAGACGACGGTTCAAGCGGACGTAAGGGATTCGTTACCGAGCTTGTGCGCGATGCACTTGAGGCAAAGGAAGTTGATGCTGTATACGTGTGCGGACCGCGCGGTATGATGGCTGCTGTCGCGGCACTTTGCGAGGAAGCAGGCGTGCGCTGCGAGGTTTCGATGGAAGAACGCATGGGATGCGGTGTCGGTGCTTGCCTTGCATGCGTATGCAAAACGACCTTCAAGGACAATCTCGGAGTTACAGGAGAAAAATACAAGCGAGTTTGCGTTGACGGCCCCGTATTTGATTCAAAGGAGATCATCTGGAAATGAAAAATATAGATTTATCAGTAAATTTCGCCGGTGTAACCCTGAAAAATCCAATTGTTACCGTAAGCGGAACCTGCGGATTCGGTGAGGAATATGCGCCGTATTATAAAGCGGAACAGCTTGGTGCCATCGAGGTCAAGGGTATGACGCTTGCGCCGAGACTTGGCAATCCACCGCCGCGTATCGCGGAAACGCCGTCGGGAATCCTCAATTCTATAGGACTTCAGAATCCCGGCGTTGATGTGTTTGTTGCTGATGAGCTTCCGCGTCTCAAAAAGGACGGAGCGACTGTTATCGCAAATATCTCCGGCTCGACAATCAAGGATTATTGTAAGGTTGCCGAGATACTTTCAGAGACAGACGTTGATTTTATCGAGATGAATATATCCTGCCCGAACGTAAAAGAGGGCGGTGTGGCTTTTGGCACAAATGCTAACACGGTATATGAAATTACATCCGAAGTTAAGAAGCACTCAAAAAAGCCGATCATCGTAAAGCTTTCGCCTAACGTGACCGATATCACCGAAATGGCACGTGCCGCAGAGGCAGGCGGTGCAAATGCGCTGTCGCTTATAAATACTCTGCTTGGTATGCGCATCGACATAAAGACAAAGCGCCCGATACTTCACAACAACGTCGGCGGTATGTCGGGACCTGCAATCTTCCCCGTGGCGGTGCGAATGATCTGGCAGGTGCGTCAGGCGGTTGGTCTGCCGCTTCTCGGCATGGGCGGCGTGGCAAGTGCCGAGGATGCCATCGAGATGCTTATTGCAGGCGCCGATATTATAGGCGTTGGTACGGCGATGTTCGCAAATCCCTATCTGCCGCTTGAAATAATCGATGGTATTGCGAAATACATGGACGAAAACGGAATCAAGAACGTAGCGGATATTTCCGCGACTGTTCAGCCTTGGTGAGATAAATAAAGAAACGCACTTCAGTTGAAGTGCGTTTCTTTATGCATTGCTTTTTTATTATTGATCGTCTTTTTTGTTCCCGGAGAATAGCTTGTTGAGGACAAACGTAACAATCATAATAAGTCCGATTACGATGAAGATACCGAGCATACCGATTCCCATGTAGCTTAAATTCTTGACGAAATTCATAGGCTCAAACATGAAATCGCTCTCTGCAACCATTATTGCCGTAGGACCATCGGCAGAGCCGATGATACCGATGGATGATGCTATTAAAGATAAAAGTTTAAACATTAGCAAATCCTCCTATCACATAAAGAAGTTGAGTATCAGACCGCCTGCGATAACGGATGCGATCTGTCCCGATACGTTTACGCCCATAGACTGCATGAGAAGGAAGTTCTGGGGATCTTCCTTGAGTCCCATCTTGTGCACGATTCTTCCTGCCATCGGAAATGCGGAGATACCTGCCGCGCCGATCATGGGGTTGATCTTTTCTTTTAAGAAGAGATTTAAGAATTTTGCGAAGATTACGCCGCCTGCAGTATCAAATATGAATGCGAACAGACCGAGTCAGAGGATGAGAAGTGTCTGCGGTGCAAGGAACTGTTCAGCCTGCATCTGGGATGCAATAGTGATACCGAGGAATATTGTTATGAGGTTGGCGAGTACCTTCTGCGCGGTTTCGGAGAGGGAGTCAAGCACTCCGCACTCACGGATAAGGTTACCGAACATAAGAAAACCTACGAGCGAAACCGAAGACGGTGCGAGTATGCCGGCGATTATTGTGATAATGATAGGGAAGAGTATACGTGTTGTCTTGCTGACGTTTGCCGGCTTGTACGGCATACGGATCATACGCTCCTTTTTTGTGGTAAGAAGCTTGATTACAGGCGGCTGAATGATCGGAACAAGCGCCATATACGAGTATGCGGCGACCGTTATAGCACCGACGTATTTGGAGCCGAGCGCATTTGCGACGACTATTGAGGTAGGACCGTCAGCAGCACCAAT
>JAFQVU010000020.1 GCA_017407885.1 Clostridia bacterium | reverse complement strand
GTATAAGCAGAGCGGGAGTATCATGCACTGAAATATCAGTTTCGGCAAAATATCCGCGCGCAAGATCGTATCCATCGCCGCAGAGGATTATATCAGAAATTCCCACATCACAAAGATGTGCTTTAAGCTCGTCAAGCGGAAGCAGCATATCATTTGTGAGACGCTTTCCGTCTTTGAAAACAGCGGTGTAGACTTGATTTCGGCGAGCATCCATAACGGGAACAACATATCCGCCATGACCGTCGAGATTCCGAGCAAGCGCCGCAAGCGTTGACACGCCGACACATGGCTTGCCGCTGTTGAACGCAAGCCCCTTTATCAGCGATACACCGATTCGCACTCCGGTAAATGATCCCGGGCCTTCGGAAACAGCGAATGCATCAATATCATCAATGCTGACTGCCGCCTTTGAAAGCATATTCTCGATCATCGGAAGCATGGTCTCGCTGTGCGTAAGGAGTCCGTTTTCCGTATAAAGCGCAAGCATACGTCCGTCACGTGCAAGTGCACATGTAGCGGTATTTGCGCTTGTATCTATAGCCAATATCAACATAATCAGTCACCAATAATTTCAGCGGTTATTTTCCTCTCGTCGTTTCCGAGTTTTTCGATATTCACGCGGATATATCGCTCCGGCAGCGCGAACGGAATGTTCTCGCTCCATTCAGTTATTATTATACCACGTCCGAAATAATCGTAGAAGCCGATTGAATCGAGAGAATCCTCGTCCTCTATTCGGTACATGTCAAAGTGAAAGAGCGGTAATACGCCGTCGTATTCGTTGACAATAGTATAGGTCGGCGAACACACATCGGCATCGGGCGCAATCACGCTTGCAAATCCGCGGGTAAATGCGGTTTTGCCTGCACCGAGATCGCCATACAACGCGATGAAATTCTCGTTTTTTTCAAGGATGAATTTAGCAAGCTCTGCGCCGATGAGTTCTGTCTCATCGGCGCAGCTTGTTGCCTTTTCAAGTATTTTCATTAAAATAGTCCTGTGATCTTTCCGTCATCATCGACGTCAATATTATATGCCGCAGGCATCTTCGGAAGACCCGGCATGGTAAGAATCGTTCCGGTAAGAGCGACTATGAACTCGGCACCTGCAGAAAGTCTTACTTCGCGTACAGTAAGTGTGAATCCCTTCGGACGTCCGAGCTTTGCGGGATCATCCGACAGCGAATACTGTGTCTTTGCCATGCATACAGGGAATTTAGCATATTTTTCGTCAAGAGCGAGAATCTCCTGAAGCTGTTTTTCTGCGCCTGCTTCATAAACCACATTGTCAGCACCGTATATCTCACGTGCGATTGTAGCGATCTTATCCTTGATAGACATTTCATCCGGATAGAGCACCTTGAAGTTAGAAGCCTGCTCACATGCGGCAACAACCTTGTTTGCAAGCTCAACGCCGCCATCGCCGCCTTTTGCGAATACTTCAGAAAGTGCAAGAGTAGCACCGCGAGCTTCACATGCCTTGCGTACAAAATCAAGCTCGGCATCGGTATCGGTGTCAAAGCGGTTAAGCGCAACAACTACCGGTACGCCATACTTGGTGAGGTTATCAATGTGTGCCTCAAGGTTTACTATTCCCTTTTCGAGAGCCGCGAGGTTTTCACCCTTAAGCTCGGTCTTGGGAACACCACCGTTGTATGTGAGTGCGCGAACAGTTGCAACGAGTACGATAGCACTCGGAGCAAGTCCAGCTTTACGACACTTGATGTCAAGGAATTTCTCTGCACCGAGGTCGGCACCGAAGCCAGCTTCGGTGATGCAGTAATCTGCGAGTTTAAGCGCAAGCTTTGTTGCGCGAACAGAGTTACATCCGTGTGCAATGTTTGCAAACGGACCACCGTGAATGATTGCAGGAGTGTTTTCGAGAGTCTGAACGAGATTAGGTTTGATTGCATCCTTAAGGAGTGCTGTCATAGATCCCTCAGCCTTGATATCGCGTGCATATACGGGCGAGCCGTCATATTTGTATGCAACAAGGATATTGCCAAGGCGCTTCTTGAGGTCGGAAACAGATTCCGCGAGGCAAAGAATAGCCATAACTTCAGAAGCAACTGTAATCTGGAAATGATCCTCACGTACAACGCCCGAAAGCTTGCCGCCCATACCTATAACGCAGTTGCGGAGTGCACGGTCATTAGTGTCGGTGCAGCGGATTACAACAACGCGTCTTGGGTCGATACCAAGCTCGTTACCCTGCTGAAGATGATTGTCAAGTATCGCGCAAAGGAGATTGTTTGCCGCGGTGATTGCGTGGAAGTCACCGGTAAAGTGGAGATTGATATCTTCCATAGGTACGACCTGAGCGTAACCGCCGCCTGCCGCGCCGCCTTTGACACCGAATACCGGTCCAAGTGAAGGTTCACGGAGCGCGATAACTGCATTCTTGCCGATCTTCTCCATTGCCATACCGAGACCTACAGTGGTAGTGGTCTTTCCCTCTCCGGCGGGTGTGGGATTGATAGCAGTGACGAGTATCAGCTTACCGTTCGGCTTTCCTGCTGTGCGCTTGATAAAATCGTCTGTAATCTTTGCCTTGTACTTACCGTAGTACTCAAGCTCGTCCTCGGTAACTCCGAGTTTTTCGGCGATTTTGCCGATTGGAAGCATCTTTGCTTTCTGTGCGATTTGGATGTCTGTTTTCATGACTTTGTTTCCTTTCATAGCAGGTGTATTATTCCTGCACGGCATAATAGTATTCTAATGAATATATTATAACACATTCCAACCCATTCCGTCAATAGGTTGATAATTTTTTATTGAATAAAATACAACGCATAAAAGAGAAAAATATGTTAAAATTAT
>JAFQVU010000198.1 GCA_017407885.1 Clostridia bacterium | reverse complement strand
GCTTCTCGTATATGCACGATGCACCGCTCGATATGCGCATGAACCCCGATGCGGCGCTTGATGCACGCGAGGTTGTCAACACTTATTCGGAGGAACAGCTTAAAAAGATAATATTTGAATACAGCGAGGAGCGTTTTGCAGGACGTATCGCGGCGAAGATCTGCGATGTGCGCGAGCGCAAGAGCATCGAAACGACGTATGAGCTGGTTGACATAATCAAATCGGCAATTCCCGCGAAAGCACGCGAGGACGGACCGCATCCGGCAAAGCGTACATTTCAGGCAATACGCATCGAGGTCAACTCGGAGCTGTCTATAATTGAACCGACGCTTGATTCGCTTATATACTCGCTCGCAGTCGGCGGAAGGCTTTCGGTGATAACATTCCATTCGCTCGAGGACCGCATAGTAAAGCAGACCTTTGCGAAGGCTTCGCGCGGATGTACTTGTCCGAGCAATTTCCCGGTTTGCGTTTGCGGCAACAAGCCGAAAATAAAAACGGTTACTCACAAGCCAATACTCCCCTCGGAGCGTGAGCTTGATGAAAATCCGCGCTCCAGAAGCGCAAAGCTCAGAGTTGCTGAAAAGCTCTGACACACTATATTGAAACAATTTTACGGAGGTACGGCAAATGACCGAAGCGGCATTCAAAAAGAAAAAGAATACTCAAGCGGCAAGTGGTGAGCGTATCTCCACACATCCTTCATACACGGAATATTCATGGGATTCGATAGTGGCGGACAACTCTGCCGCACAGACAGCACAGATGTCTGCAGAGGCGATACGCCGTCCTGCGGCGGCACAGTCAGCAACGGCAGTACGCCGTCCCACTCCCACGGCACAGCCGAGAAGCCGCGTAGATACAAGAGAACGCAAGGAAGCAACTTCGGGTAAAGCGGCACGCACTGCAGCAAACCGTCAGGCGGCAATGGTTCAGGGCGGAGCGGCAGTCAAAAAGAGAACAAAGGCTGTAGTCAATATACATACTCTCACCGTTGAAAAGAAGTATGCTTTTCCGATGTCGATAGTGCTTATCGCGCTTTGCTTTACCATTCTTGTTATGTCTATCGTAACAACTTTGGTGCAAGTCAGCGATATCACTGCCGAAAATTCAGCGCTCAAGAGTCAGTATAATTCCCTTGTCTCCCAGGAAAATGAGTTGAGACTTCTTCTTGAAACCCGTGATGATCTTCGCGTAGTTGAAGCGATGGCGAAGGAAGAACTCGGCATGGTTAAGAAGGACCAGGTTGACCGTTATTATCTGACTGTAAATAAGGAAGACAGAATTGAGATAGTTGAAGAGGTCGAGGAGTCGGATGGAGGCTTTATTGAGGATATTATGACCTTCGGCGGCTCGCTTGTTGAGCGTATCCGCAACTTCTTTGGAATGTAAGACAAGTATTATTTTATGTTCCGCCTAATATATTAGTATAAGAACAATCTTCGGAGAGTAGGCACCTTTATTCGCGCTTACTCTCCGAAATTTCCCGTATTTATAGTATTTTTTTGGAGGTTAAAATGCCGTTTTTGTCACAGCATAGCACGATGGCGAGACGTATGCTCGTGTTCGCGGGTATAATAGTTGTCGGCTGGGTGCTTTTGATCGTCAGACTTTTTGGACTTCAGATTGTTGACAATGATAAATACCAGGCTATAGTTATCGATCAGCTTACTCGCGAGATCCCGACAACGCCGGAGCGTGGTAAGATTTTCGACTCAAACATGAATCTTCTCGTCACGAATACTACGGTGTACCGTGTATTTATATCTCCCCTTGCTATCCATAATTTTGAGGATGACAGCGAGGATTATGCGTCGGGCGAAGCGGCGGCGAAAATTGCCGATAAGCTTGTAGAGGTACTTGGCGTCGATTATCAGATGGTTATCGACAAATCAAAAAAACTTAACCGCCAGGATGAGACGATAAAGAAAAATGTCGATCCGGAAACGGCGGAAATACTTCGCGCGTTCATACAGGAAAATAAATTCACCGGACTTCTGAATCTCTCCGCAGAATCGAAGCGGTATTATTGCTACGGCGATCTTGCAAGCCATCTTATCGGTTTCACCAACGCCGACGGTGACGGTGTTTACGGCGTTGAGGCTACATACAACGATTACCTGAAAGGCACGTCGGGTAAGTATATCACCGCACGAAATGCGCTTCAGGAGGATATGC
>JAFQVU010000197.1 GCA_017407885.1 Clostridia bacterium | reverse complement strand
CATTTTTGTCGGTTTGCCTGCAAATTGTCGGCTATGCCGACAAAGATAAAAATTCATGGCGTGAAAATTTATTTTTCACGCTATATCCCTTACCAATTTATTCACAAATATTATAGCAAATGTTCATGCAAATGTCAAGAGGGGATCGCTTTTGCTGGTTAGAGCCACTTGGAAATTCCATCTGTTTATATTTAAAATATGAAATTAATATGACTCCTAAGCAAACGAAAACCACGCCAAATGGCGTGGTTTCAATTTATTTAGCAGCCAATAAGTTCAGATCCCATGCGGGTAGATATTCATATCTGCGCAGAAAAAGCCTATTGTACCCGAACGATTTAACAAGCATCGGCAAACGGTAGATATCCTCACTCCGATGGTACAGCGAAACAAGAAGCTGCGGATGTTCCTTCTCTATAGTCTCGCGTGAACCAAGGATAGCCTCATACTCCGCGCCCTCAACATCGTATTTGATATAATCACATGCTCCGTTGTAAACGCTGTCAAGACGTGCCGCCTCTACCGTCTTTATCTTCGCTCCGGTCTTAACACCGTCACTGCCAATCAGCGTAGAATTTCTATTTCCGCCTGCAGTAAATTCAAGTATTGTATCGCTGTCCCATGCGGCACAGTTGTGAGCTTCAACATCGTACGGTACTGTATGTGCAAATGCAGTAAGCTTTTTATACGTCCGTGCATCAGGTTCAAACGCGACGACTCGTGTAAGCCTTGGGGCGTACTCTCGAAGCTCGCGTATGCTGTCGCCGTTGTACGCGCCAAGATCGGCGGTGAATCGGTATTCCTTTGCGCTTAATATATCACTCATCACCTCATCCGGCGTTACCGTATGCCGACGGAGATACCCGATTTTTCCCGTAAGGCGGTATAATATTACATCGCAGAATGTCTGCCTTGACAAATCATCGCAAAATAGCTCGCACGCCGCATCAAGCTCGTCTCGATGCCGCTCGAAGAAATCAAGATCAAACAATTCTCCGTCATTCACAACCGGAACATCGGGAACATACAACTCACGCTCACCATCAAGCTTATAAATATTAGCAAGCACCTCAAGAAGCCGTGAGCCAAACGAAACAACAACGATAAAATCATCATACTTCTCACATATCTCCGCATAACTCATAACAGTCTTTCCATGAAAGATCTGATGCCGCACAAATCCGTCAGATGCGAAGAAGTCGGAGACCTCTATTCCCTTCTGGGAAAAAACGGCGAGGATTTTATCCGCGCCGTTTCCCATGCCGTACATCACTATCGGTTTTGTGCTTTCACGAAGCACCTGCCACATATCGCGGCTTACATTAATTTCTTTTACCGATTGACATATCTTCATATCTTTAAAAATCTCTTTGCATTATTATAGAAAATATCCTCGCGCTCTTTTTCGGTGAGGTCTATCTTAAGAATACGCTCGATCTCGCCTGCGGTGTTTTTAACCGGATAGTCCGTACCGAACATCACGCGGTCCGTACCAAGCTTATGTATCAGCTCACCTGCGTATTCGGAAGTCATAAACCACACCGCGCTTGACGTGTCATACCACACATTCGGTCTGCCGGCAAGATACTCTATCCCCTCGCCCCAAGCGTTATATCCGCCAAGATGAGCAGCTACTACCTCTAATTTCGGGAACTTATCAAGTACCCTTGCGAGCTTTTTCGGTTCGGAAAAGCGGTACTGCGGACGGTTGTCGCCCATGTGCAGGTAAAGCGGCATACGTCCTTCGATAATCTCATAAAGCTCCATCATACGGGAAGAGTCAATATCAACACCTTGGATGTCGGGATGTATCTTAACTCCGCGAAGTCCCAACGACTCCGCACGCTCTACCTCTGCTGCAAAGTCGGGGTAATCCTGATGCATACCCATGAACCCGACCGTTTCAAAGCCGTCCTCACGCGATTTTTTCGCAAGTGCGGCAATTGAATCGTTCACCTTCTGTACCTGATGGGCATTGGTGGCGACAGAGAAAAGCAACATACCCTTGACATTATTTGCGCGGCTGTGAGCTTCAAGGTCGGCATATGTACCTTTGCCTTCACAGACAAACTCATAGAACGCGTTAAGACTCGTTACCGCTCTTTCTGCTATAGCCTCGGGGTAAGTATGAGTATGGATATCGAATATTTTATACAACCTGTTCGCCTTCTTTTTTAATAAACAAATTCCTGATAGATAGCGCGAAGAGCTTCCTCAAAGTCAGCTTCCTCGACACCGACGATAATACTGATCTCGCTTGATCCCTGGTCGATCATGCGGATATTGATACCGGCACCGCTTATCGCCTTAAATACACGCGCCGCGGTTCCCTTTGCTTTAACCATCGCGCGTCCTACAACTGCAACAAGTGCAAGACCATCCTCGATTTCAAGCGTTTCGGGATTGACATTACGGCAGATGCCGGTCTTAATAGCCTCGCGCTTACCCTCAATCTCATGAGTGTTGAGGACAATACTCATATTGTCAATTCCTGACGGAAGATGCTCAAAGCAAACTCCGTTATTCTCAAGCACTTCAAGCACACGGCGTCCGAAACCGACCTCGGCATTCATCATATCCTTTTCGATAGTAAGTACCGAGAAGCCTTTCTTTCCCGCAACACCGGTGATAACATTTCCGGTATCGTATTTATCGCTCGACGATACTATAAATGTACCGTGAGCCTCGGGATTGTTCGTATTTCTGATATTGATCGGAATACCTGCAATACGCACGGGGAAAATCGCATCCTCGTGAAGCACCGTTGCGCCCATGTACGAAAGCTCACGAAGCTCGCGGTAGGTGATTTCACTGATAACGCGAGGTGAGTCGATAATACGCGGATCTGCCATAAGGAAGCCGTCAACGTCAGTCCAGTTTTCGTAAATATCACACTCAGCCGCACGCGCAACTATCGAACCGGTAATGTCCGAACCGCCGCGCGAGAAGGTCTTGATGGTGTCGTTCGGCATGGAACCGTAAAATCCGGGGATAACGGCGTATTCATGCTGTTTGAGTGTCTCGGAGAGAACCGAGTTTGTACGCTCTGAATCAAAAAGCCCGTTATCATTAAAGAAGATAACCTCTGCCGCGTCAATAAAGTCAAAACCGAGATAACGCGCAAGTATCTTACCGTTAAGATACTCACCGCGGCTTGCCGCAAAGTCACGGCCTGCCTTGTGAATAAATGCGTTTTTTATAAGATGAAAATCCTCGTCAAGCGAGAAATCAAGTCCAAGCTCTGCGATGATTCCGTTGTAACGCTCCTCAATATGAGAGAAATATTCGTTGATATCCTCGCCTCTTGACGCCATATCATAGCAGGTGTAGAGCATATCGGTCACCTTTGTATCATCCTTAAAACGCTTTCCGGGCGCGGATGGAACAACGTAACGGCGTTCCTTCTCCGCCTTGATAATACCTGCGACCTTTTTGAACTGTGCAGCATCCGCAAGTGAGCTGCCGCCGAATTTTACTACTTTTAACACGATAATAACCTCTATCTATATAAATTATATTGACAAAAATAAAGCATATATTATATTATATGTAAAAAAACGCATTTTGTCAAGTAAAACGCCCTTTCAATAAAAATTTTCGTAAGCGTTGACAGCCGCGCTCAAAAAAAGCGCGGCTGTCATGTACATTCTAACAAACTAAATTAATAAAAATCGGCATAAAATCAGTATATCAGCCGCCCGTCGAAATATAGGCAATATACTCCTCAAGACACATGTTCATCTGGTATATTCGCTGTGCATGATAGCGTCCGACATAGCGGTAGTGCCACGGCTCGAAGGATATACCCGTAATTTCGGTCTTATCCTCGGGATAACGTAGAATAAAACCGAACTTCCAGCAATTTTCCTTTAACCACTTATATGCATCTTCATTTGCGAAGTCCTTGCTTGCGGCAGGAAGATTATGCATATCAACACAAAGTCCGGTCTGATGTTCGCTCGAGCCTGCGGGCATG
>JAFQVU010000196.1 GCA_017407885.1 Clostridia bacterium | reverse complement strand
TGCCGCGATGGCATACACGATAAGAAGTACAATTATTATCGCCGCCGCAACAGAGGATTTGTTTTTTCTAAAACGGCGAAGAGCATCGGCGAAGTAGCTGTGCGATATATGGTTAGTATTTTGCTCTGACTCCGTGGAATATGGCTGTGCAAAATCAAATTTTTCCTTTGGAATTTGATTGTAATTATCCATGATCTCTCACTTTCTCGAGCCTATTCTGATGCGCGGATCAATAAAACCGTAGCTTATATCCACCACAATACTTGCCGCGAGTCCGACAGCGGTATAAAATACCGTCAGCATCATAAACATGGGAAGATCCCTACCGTTTATGGAATTTATATATAGATTCCCCACTCCGGGTACAGCAAATATCTTTTCAATAATAAGCGAGCCGCTTAAAATAGAAATAAAGTTTCCAAGTATCGCAGGAAGTACGACTACCATTGAATTTTTCAGTGCGTGGCGTATTGTTGCCTGCGTACGGGTAAGACCTTTGGCGCGCGCCAAAAGCATGAAATCTCCGCTTAAAACCTCGGTAAGCTCGGCGCGGGTGGTCCGTGTGAAATTGGCTATAACACCAAGTGAGAGCGAAAGTATCGCCGGAAGCATCGACACGAACATTTCGGGAGAAAAATAATCGGTGCCCGACTTCATGAGGAACGGTAAAAGTCCAAGCTTGTAGGAAAGAAAATACTGTATCAAAAATGCGTATACAAACGACGGCACCGATATTCCCACCATTGTAAGTGTAGAAATTGTATGGTCAACAAGGCTATTCTTTCGCGTCGCGGCGATAATGCCGAATCCAATTCCAAGCGGAATACTCAAAATTATCGAGTAGAGATTTACCATTATCGTTACAGGCAGTTTGTCGGCGAATATCGCCGATACCTCCTGCCCGATATACAGCTTATCACTTACACCAAAATCCCACCGAGTCAATACATTGCGAAGGAATATTCCAAACTGCACCAAATACGGTTTATTATATCCCTGCGCTTCACGTCTCGCCTCAATTACCTGCGCATGAATATCCCCCGGCGGCAGTTCTGCAGGCGGCAGCATTCTGACAAGCACAAAGCATATTCCGGTAATGATAAAGAGCGTTAGCAGCATAAGAAGCACTCTTTGTATAATATATTTTAACATACTTATGATCATAGCTTTCGCTTAGCGAAAGCTTCCTTTCCTGTCCTTCTTGCGGCGTGATTTGCGCAGCAAAACATCGCTTATTAAGCGATGTAACGCCACAAAAGGTAGTTTGAAAGATTTATCTTTCAAACTTGATCATAGCTTTCGCTTAGCGAAAGCTTCCTTATCAATATTTTAACTCTCCGCCGTTTGATTTAACGTAATCGCGCCACTCACCGTCGCTGTAATTATATCCAAGATACGCGATTCCTCCCCTGCCCATGACCGGATTGTATTCGTCTACCACATAATACGCTTTTTTAGAAAGAAGCTGTACCGATGCATCCTGAAGCATGGGGATATAGTCATAGGTCAGCAGCACGCTTTTTTCGATTGCGGCGAGAATTGAAAGCCTCGTTTCAACCGGCGCGATACCGGAGCCGAAATTATAATCCGTTCCGCCTATATTGACGGTCTCGCCGTTGAGCGCATCCGACCATTCACGAAGTGTCATTGTAAGTGACTGTATCACCACATCTTGTCCGACGGGTGAAGTATTTACATCAAGTGTAAAGCTTACGGAATTTGAATCAAACCAATTTGCATTGTACTGATAAGCGGGATCGACATAGAGATTTGTCAGCGAAAATGGATCAAGCACAGAACCGCTCCATCCGCCGAGCACCGTATCGGAAAGTCCCGTCTTGAGCTTGTTTACCCAGTCATTGCCGTAAGGCGCGGATTTTACAAAACGAACTTTGTTTTCAAAGGGTGTACCTACTGTGACTTCAGACATTTTTTTGTTAAGGTAGTCTACCGTCTTTGTCATGAAGTCGCTATCAGAAGAAACACAGTATTCGATGGTCACTGTCTGGTCGGAGATTCCGTCTGCGTTTGTATCTGTTATATACCCAGCCCCGATTGCTTGGCTAAACGCTTCTCTATAGTAAGAACGCGCGAGTTCCGGGTCGTATCCGGTAATAGAAGCTACCGCATCATCAAGGCTTGAAAATTTATTTGTGTCCACATTATAGAAATCACACAACACCGATTTCGCCGCATCTGTATCTCGGTAGCGAAGCAGATTTTCGGGATCGTACAAATACGCATCTCCGATGAGTCCCAGCGCCCCCGACCGTGCCGGAGAGATGGTCGATGCAAACAGCTCTTTGTCGTAAGTCAATGCTATTGCCCGTCTGAATGTGGAAAGCATCATGGTTTGCAGATCCGTTTTCGAAGTGTCGAAGCCCGATGCATTCTCACGGTTCATTATACTTTCCACATGACCGTTGAGAATAAGAAAAAATACCGT
>JAFQVU010000195.1 GCA_017407885.1 Clostridia bacterium | reverse complement strand
TTACTTATCGCTATACGAGAAGCCTTGTACGTCAGTCGAATACCACAGATGACCGTATTCTCTCGCTCATTGAGTGCAATAACGAAGAGGCAAAGCAGGAGAACTCCAACAAGAACCCTGTCATCAACTCAACCCAGCGTGACTACATGGCAGGCGAGGTTTCGCGCGATATCACAAACCGCATACTTCTGCCTGAAGATATTGTAAAGGCGCATAATGAGGGTATCATCCACTTCCACGATACCGACTATTTCGCGCAGCATATGCACAACTGTGACCTTGTAAATCTCGAGGATATGCTCCAGAACGGCACAGTCATTACCGGCACGCTTATTGAACGTCCGCACAGCTTTTCCACCGCTTGCAATATCGCAACCCAGATAATTGCGCAGGTTGCATCAAATCAGTACGGCGGACAGTCAATCTCGCTTACCCATCTTGCGCCGTTCGTGCAGGTCAGCCGTGAAAAAATAACAAATGACGTCAAGGCGGAAAATGCCGATGTCGGACGCGAGCTTACGGACTCGCAGATAAGCGAGCTTGTCGAGCGCAGACTTCGTGAGGAGATACGCCGCGGTGTGCAGACTATACAGTATCAGGTCGTAACGCTTCTTACGACAAACGGACAAGCTCCGTTTGTCACGGTCTTCATGTATCTTAACGAGGCCAAGAACGAGGCTGAAAAGCGTGACCTTGCGATGATTATCGAGGAGGTTTTAAATCAGCGTTATCAGGGCGTTAAAAATGAAAAGGGCGTCTGGGTAACACCTGCATTCCCGAAGCTTGTTTACGTGCTCGAGGAGGACAATATAAACGAGGATGCGCCTTACTATTATCTCACAAAATTGGCGGCAAAATGCACCGCGAAGCGAATGGTGCCTGATTATATTTCCGAAAAGAAGATGCTCGAGCTGAAAATTGACAAGAACGGCGAGGGGCACTGCTATACCTGCATGGGCTGCCGCAGTTTCTTAACGCCTTACGTTGACGAAAACGGTCAGCCGAAATATTACGGTCGATTCAATCAAGGCGTGGTTACGATAAATCTTGTTGATATCGCATTGTCGAGTGAGAGGGATGCGGATGCATTTTGGAAAATATTCGACGAACGCCTGGAGCTGTGCCACCGCGCGCTTATGTGCCGTCACGAGCGTCTCAAAGGAACTCTTTCGGATGCCGCGCCTATTCTTTGGCAGTACGGTGCGCTCGCCCGTCTTGAAAAGGGCGAGACTATAGACAAGCTTCTGTACGGCGGATATTCCACGATCTCACTCGGATATGCGGGACTTTACGAGTGCGTGCGTTACATGACCGGCAAATCGCATACCGATCCTGAGGCAACACCGTTTGCGCTGAAGGTGATGGAATATATGAATGCCGCATGCCGCAAATGGAAGGCGGAGCATAATATCGATTTCTCGCTTTACGGAACACCGCTTGAATCCACTACATACAAGTTTGCGAAGTCTCTCCAGCGCCGATTTGGTATCATAAAGGGTGTTACGGACAAATCGTATATCACTAATTCCTATCACATTCATGTCACAGAGGATGTAAACGCATTCGACAAGCTCATCTTCGAGGCGCAGTTCCAAGCACTGTCACCGGGAGGCGCAATAAGCTATGTCGAGGTGCCGAACATGCAGAACAATCTTGAAGCGGTCATGCAGGTTATACGCTGCATCTACGATAACATCATGTACGCCGAACTTAACACCAAGAGTGACTATTGTCAGGAGTGCGGATTTGACGGAGAGATTGAGATACGCGAGGAGGGCGGCAAGCTTGTGTGGACCTGCCCCCAATGCGGAAATCAGGATCAGGATAAGATGAATGTTGCGCGCCGTACCTGCGGATATATCGGCACGCAGTATTGGAATCAGGGGCGCACGCAGGAAATAAAGGAAAGAGTACTTCACTTATAATGTATTACGGAAATATAAAGAACTGCGACATTGCCGACGGAGAGGGCGTGCGCGTTACGCTGTTCGTGTCGGGATGCACGAATCGGTGCGAGCACTGCTTTCAGCCGGAGACGTGGGATTTTCATTACGGCGAGCCGTTCACGCGAGAGGTTGAAGACAAGATAATCTCGATGCTGGCACCGAGCTATATAAACGGTCTTACGGTTCTCGGCGGAGAGCCGTTTGAACCGTCGAATCAACGGGATCTACTGCCGTTCCTGCGGCGTGTACGAAATGCATATCCCGATAAGACGATATGGGCATTTTCGGGATTTACGCTGGAGGAGCTTTTGTGTGACGGCTCGCATCCGCGTTGCGAAGTGACGGACGATATACTGTCACTTCTCGATGTGCTTGTTGACGGGCGGTATGTGCATGAAAAGCGAAATCTTATGCTCAAATTCCGCGGCTCATCGAATCAGCGGCTTATTGATATGAAAGCTACGCTTTCGTCGGGCGATATTGTATTGTGGGATGAATAAAACGAAAGGAACCGATTTGCTGAATCGGTTCCTTGTCTTGACGTGCAGATTCAAAGATGCTATAATATAGCATGGGACACGAGAAACCGACAAAAATACAAACACATGAGGATTGTTATGAGTATTCCGGAGCTTGAAGAAATAAAATCCGCACACTGCTCATGCGGTAAAATTCATACTCACGCTATTGATGATATTATTATCGGCGGCGGTGCGGTGAACCATATCTGCGAGATCGTGGAAAGATACGGAAGCAATGCCTTTGTGCTATCCGATGTGAACACGTATAAAGCCGCCGCAAGAAAAGTGTGCACCTTGCTTGATGAGAAAAATATAAAATATACAAGCTATACGATAAATGAAGAGACCCCCGAGCCGGACGAGAGAAGTGTCGGCTCGGTTGTGATGCATTATGATCGAAGCTGTGATGTTATAGTTGCGGTGGGATCGGGCGTTATCAACGATATCGGCAAGCTACTTGCTGTGACGGTGGATAAACCGTATATCATTGTTGCGAGCGCACCGTCGATGGACGGGTACGCTTCGGCGACATCCTCGATGACACGCGACGGACTGAAAATCTCGCTCCCGACCAAATGTGCAAATGTTATAATCGGCGACACCGAAATTCTCGCCGCCGCGCCTATGCGTATGCTTGTTTCCGGCATCGGTGACATGCTCGCAAAATACGTCAGTATTTGCGAATGGCGGATATCGCACATCATTACGGGCGAATATTACTGCGAGCGGATTGCAGAGCTTGTGCGATTCGCACTCAAACGGTGCGCCTGCAATGCGAGCGGACTTATAAAACGCGATCCCAAGGCGATTGAAGCTGTGTTTGAAGGGCTTGTCATAGGCGGTGTTGCGATGACATACGCCGGACTGTCGCGCCCCGCATCCGGTGTTGAGCATTATTTGTCGCATATTTGGGATATGCGTGGAGTGGAGTTTGGTACACCTGTCGATCTACATGGTATACAGTGCGCCGTCGGCACGCTGATAGCGATAAGATATTACGAAAAACTCAAGAGCATTCGTCCGAACCGTGAACAAGCGCTTGCATATGCACGCGGGTTTGATCTTGCCGCATGGCACGAAAGACTTCGCGCATTCCTCGGAAAAGGCGCGGAGAGCATGATTCGTCTTGATGAAACCGAGCGTAAATATGATGTATTGGCACACGCGAAACGTCTTGATATTATTACCGAAAAATGGGACGAGCTTTTGAAGATAATCGATGATGAACTGCCAACATCTACCGAGCTGGAATCACTTCTCGATGCTATCGGCGCACCGAAGTCCATGCAAGATATCGGTCTTGAATCTTCGCTTCTTCCGATGACTCTCGCCGCCGCAAAAGATATCCGCGACAAATATGTGTTGCCGCGGTTATTGTGGGATATCGGTGTTATTGATGAGATTTAATATAGAAAAAAGAAATCGCTCGCACTATGTGCGAGCGATTTCTTTTGATGATGTGTTTTACGCGCTGTATACGCTGACAGCCTTCTTGCCGCCTGCGATATGCTCGAACTTGACGGTACCGTCAATCAGAGCGAACAGGGTATCATCCTTGCCGATTCCGACATTGTTGCCGGGATGTACAGCGGTACCTCTCTGGCGGATGATGATGTTGCCTGCCTTTACAGCCTGACCGTCAGCCTTCTTAACGCCGAGACGCTTTGCTTCGCTGTCACGACCGTTCTTGGTGGAGCCGACGCCCTTCTTATGAGCGAAAAACTGTAAGCTGAGCTTTAACATAGTTAATCTACCTCCGTTATCTTAATTGAGAAAAAGCTTGATTGAATTACAAGTCAGATGAGTTCCTCTACCACGTCAACCTCGAGAAAATCGTAATATTCCTCGATCATATCGTTGAGTTGGTAGTAATAAGCCTGGATAAGTCCCGATATCGCGTAACGCTTGCGCTCATCTTCCTCGTATTCGGGAAGTGCGCCGTGAGCGATAACCTTAATGTCGGTAGTTTCTTCGTCGATAGTATAATCAACATCGGAAGCATAAGCGACCTCTATTGTGTTGATTATCAGCATGGTCATTGCCGAAATGGCGGCGCACAAAACATCGTCACCCGACTCACCGTAACCGGTGTGTCCATGCTCGCTGAAGCCGTAAAATACGTTATCCCACTTATGAAAAACTATCTTTGTCATTTCTTTGGATTAGCCAACGATCTTTTCGATCTGAACCTTGGTGTAAGGCTGCCTGTGACCGATCTTCTTCTTGGAATCCTTCTTGGGCTTGTACTTCAGGATGTGGATCTTGGGACCCTTGCCGTTCTTAACGACCTTGGCCTCAACGCTTGCACCCTCAACATAGGGAGCACCAACGGTGAACTTGTCTCCACTGGAAAGAGCAAGAACCTTGTCAAAAGTAACCTTGTCCTCTGCCTCAACATCGAGCTTCTCGATGAAGATAACATCGCCTTCGTTAACCTTGTACTGCTTTCCGCCTGTTACGATAACTGCAAACACGAAAAGCACCTCACTTTCTGAATGGCATTTTGCCATGAACTCGCTGATGTCGGTTT
>JAFQVU010000194.1 GCA_017407885.1 Clostridia bacterium | reverse complement strand
GAAACGGTATCCGCTCGCTTATCGAGCGCTCGGTACCAAGCGGCACGGACACAGCAATAACCGATTCCGTCTTCGAGGAATTCAGAAGCTACTACAAAGCCCACAGTGCCGAAAAGACGCGCCCGTATGACGGTGTCATCGATATGCTGAACCGCCTTCGTACACGCGGTATACGTCTTGCTGTACTTTCGAACAAAGCCGATTTCGCAGTTCAAGCGCTGTGCGAAAAATATTTCCCCGGGATTTTTGATTATGCGGCAGGCGAAAAGCCTGACATCCCACGAAAGCCTGAGCCTGATGCGGTGAACGCCATCCTTTCGGAATTTTCAATCCCACGCGAGGATGCGGTATACATCGGCGATTCCGACGTTGACATTGAGACCGCTCGGAATGCATCCATGGACTGCATAAGTGTAACATGGGGATTCCGCGATGAAAGCATACTCGCCGCCCATGGTGCAGCATGTGTCGCGCATAACGTGCAAGAGCTTGAATCAGCGATTCTTAAATAAAGTCTCCCAACAGCATTATAAAAGCCGTACGCATTAAATGCGTACGGCTTTTTAGTATTATTTTATCCCCCGATTCCGAACAGTGCCAAAACAAGCGGTATCGTCACGCAGGCAAGCACATTTGAGACCAATGCCATGCTTGCACCTATCTCACAGTTTTCGTCGAACAGTCTTGGAAGCGTAACCGTATTCATTCCACACGGCAGCGCAAGGAACATTACTGACGACGTAAGTACCGCTCCTCGAATACCGAGCAACCACATTATTCCGCCGAACAGAAGCGGCTGTACGATAAGTCTCAGCGCCACAACAATGTATGTGCGAATATCGCTGAGGAGCTTCTTCAGATCAAAGTCAGCGATAGTAATGCCGACGATCAGCATAGCAACCGGTGCAAGACATCCGGACGCGCTGGTTATTGCAGAATTCATGAAATTGGGAAGTGAAAATCCGGTAAGTCCCATTATCATGCCTATAAACATGGATGCAGTGACAGGATTAACAAGCATGAGAAGCGTGTGGGGGTTAAATATATTATTAAGCGATATATTTCGTTTGGTAAGAGACGCATATCCGTATGTATATGCGTAAATACTCATAGGTATTGCAAATACCATTGCATCGGTAAGACCGGCTATACCGAATATTCCCATTGCAATCGGATATCCGACCCCTCCGTAGTTAGGCATTACAAGCGAATATTCATATATTACACGTTCATATTCGTTTTTTGAAAAAAGCCTTGCAACGAAATGCATTATCACTCCGATTACAATTATAAGCACAGCCGAAGCTATTATAAGAGTATATTTTTCAGTTATATATTTTACTGTGAAGTTTGAGGAAAATGTCATCACACAGTTGCACGGGAGAAATATGTATACAAGCAACTCCGAAAGGATTTTTGCGTGTTCTCCGTGAATGATTTTGGTGCGTGCAAGTCCAAATCCAACTGCAATGAAAAGAAATAATATCAAGGTTTGTTCAAATAGTGCTATCATAATTGTTTCTCCCAAGTAAATACAGTACGAGTACAAATAAATCTTCCGCACATCATTATAGCACAGAGATTAACAAATTTCAATACATTTTTGCATTTTTTACCTTAAAAGATTTTTTACACTCCGATTCCGAAGAACGCCAAAACAAGAGGTATAGTCACACAGGCAAAAACATTTGACAATAGCGCCAAACTCGCTCCAATTTGGCAGTTTTCCTCGAGTAATTTCGGTACAGTAACGGTGTTCATTCCGCACGGACATGCCAGAAAGATAACAGCAGAAACCAAAGCAGCGCCACGAATACCGATAAGCCACATTATTCCCCCAAACAGGACCGGCTGTACAATCAGCCGCAACACCACGGCAATATATGAGCGAATGTCTTTTAAGAGTGTCTTCAAATCAAAGCCTGCGATTGCAATACCGACTATCAGTAGGGCAACAGGAGTAAGACAGCTTGCCGCTCCGTTTACTGCGGACATCACAAAACCCGGCAGTGTAATTCCCGAGAGACCGATTATCATACCAACAAACATCGAAAGAGTAACCGGATTAAGCAGCATCAAAAAAATTCGCGACGAAAAAATATATTTTGGTGCTATGCTCCGCTTCATAAGATTTGAATATCCGTAAGTATAGGTATAAATATTGATAGGGATGATAAATACCATCAGATCCGTAAGTGCTTCCATCCCCAAAAGATTAAGTGCAATTGGATATCCGACGCCCGCACTGTTAGATAGAACCAAGGAATATTCATATATAATACGCTCGTACTTGTCTTTTGAAAAAAGCTTGGCTACAAAATGCATTATTATTGCAATTGTGATTATAAATACTGACGATGTCAAAATAAGTGTATATTTTTCGGTTATGTATGCCACCGTGAAATTCGTGGAAAAAACCATCAGACAGTTACACGGCAAAAAAATATATACAAACAGCTCGGAAAGTATCTTCGCATGTTCGCCGTGGATGATTTTAGCACGCGCCAGACCAAATCCCACGGATATAAAAATGAACAGCGTTAATGTTTGCTCAAATAATTGTATCATGACTGCTACTCCAAAATAAATAATACAACAACTCGAATTTCACCATAACAATTATAGCACCCGTATTCGGCATTTTCAATACTTTTCCGCTTTTCACCACATTTTAAGTAATTATCGCAAATTTTATTGACATACCACGTTTAGTAGAAACACTAAAATTAAAAGGGAAGATATAAATCTTCCCTTCTAATTATTCATAACTTAACTTGCGGTAAATTATTTAGACTTGCGCTTTCTAGCCGCTTCAGATTTCTTCTTGCGCTTAACGCTGGGCTTTTCGTAATGCTCACGCTTACGAAGCTCGGAAAGAACTCCGGATCTTGCGCACTGTCTCTTAAATCTGCGAAGAGCGCTGTCGAGCGATTCATTCTCTTTTACTCTGACCTCTGCCATTCTAAAATTCCCTCCCTCCGCAAGTGCAACAGAAGACTTAACTATGTCTTCCGAGATAAACGAGTCAGTATTTTTTTATCTCCGTACTATTATACTATAAAAATCCTTTGGTGTCAAGTGTTTCGGCAAAATTTGAGGAAATAATTTTGTTTTTTATCTTACAACGATATTAACTATCTTATTCGGTACGCTTATTTCCTTAACAATCGTCTTGCCCTCAAGATACTGTGCCATACGCTCATCCGCTTTGACAAGCGCGATTGCATCGTCTTTAGAGGTGTCAACGGGAATCTCCTTGGTAAACTTCAGCTTGCCGCTTACCTGCACCGCGATCTCAACCGTTGAATCGACGGTCTTTGCCTCGTCCCATTCGGGCCATACTGCAAGCGCGCAAAGGCTCTTGTTTCCGAGAGTCTCCCAGATCTCCTCCGAAAGATGAGGAGCAAACGGGCAAAGCAGTCTAACGAAGACACTAAGCTCATCGCAGGTAAGTGTTCCGCAGTCGTAGATCTCGTTAATAAGACTCATCAGCGTTGCAATAGCGGTATTGAACTTCATATCCTCAATATCGAGCGATACCTTCTTAACCGTCTTGTGGAATGCAGACTCGAGCTTCGCGGTAACACCGCTTCCCTTTGCCATATCGCAAAGTCCGGCAACACGGTCAAGGAAACGCTTACATCCACGAACGGAATCCTCGTTCCACGGAGCCGCGGATGCATAATCGCCCATGAAGAGAATGTATACGCGCAGTACATCCGCACCGAACTTGTCAACAACCTCATTCGGGTCAACTACATTACCCTTGGACTTCGACATCTTATCTCCGTCAGGACCGAGGATAAGTCCCTGCGCTGTACGCTTTGCGTACGGCTCATCGACCGGCACCTCGCCGATATCATAAAGGAAACGGTGCCAGAAACGCGAATAGATAAGGTGGCGCGTTACATGCTCCATGCCGCCGTTGTACCAGTCAACGGGGAGCCAGTAGTTGAGTGCTTCCTTGGATGCAAACGCCTCGGCATTGTGCGGATCGCAGTAACGCAGGAAGTACCAGGATGAACCTGCCCACTGGGGCATGGTATCGGTCTCACGCTTCGCAGGCTGTCCGCACTTGGGGCAGGTGCAATTTACAAACGAATCAATCTTTGCAAGCGGAGATTCGCCGCCCTCGCCTGGCGCGAAGTTCTCCATGTTCGGAAGCTTCAGCGGAAGCTCCTCGTAAGGTACACCGACCATTCCGCAGTGCGGACAGTGGATGATCGGATTCGGCTCTCCCCAATATCTCTGTCGGTT
>JAFQVU010000019.1 GCA_017407885.1 Clostridia bacterium | reverse complement strand
GCATGCCGGCTTTGACATCTGCCTCGGTAAGCTTTCCTTTGTTCTTGAACTTACCAAGCGCCGCCGCCATCTTATCTACTAAACTTTGAAACATCAAAATCCTCCGTGTTTACTATCGTCAGATCGTGACTGTTTTTGCTTTTTTTATTATATCGTCAAGCTCACCGCGCTCAAACTCGTCGGAAGTGTCACGCAAAGCTTCAAGTCGGGGAATGATATCCGCCATAGTCTTTTCAATCTCGCGGAATTTTGCCGCCAAACCAAGCTTGGCTTCATATTCGGTAAGCTGGACTTTTGCCTTGTTTATCGTATCGCGCACACCCTGACGTGTGATGCCTGCGCCCTCGGCGATTTCTGCAAGCGAAAGATCTTCATTATAATAAAGCTCCGCCGCTTCACGTCGGCTGTCGGAGAGAAGTTCTCCGTAAAAATCGAGTAACAGCCCGATTTCAAGATCCTTTTCATGGAGTGCCACGCAGATCACCTCTTGATAAACGTGTGTGGTTTTGCTCTCTGTAAAGCAAATCGATTTACAAGTATACCACTAAATTCGCAATTTGTCAAGGTGTATTTTGAATTTTTTTAAAAAAACCTGAAATTTGGCGATAAAAAGGAAGCTGTCCGCAAATATGCATGACAGCTTCCTTTTGTATTCGTATTATTTTTTCTCGATTGCATCCATCGGACATGCCTCGGCGCACTTTTTGCAGTCGCGGCATTTTTCTTCGTCAATGCTGAACTTCCCTTCTGCGCTTATGATAACCGCGTGAAACGGGCATTCAACATCGCAGGTCGCACAGCAGATGCATTTTTCCTGAATTATATAATGTGCCATATTAATTACCGTGTCTTTGCAAGGCAAAGACTTCCTTACTTGTCGATATTTTTGTCGGTTTCGTATGCGAAATTGGCGGCGAAGCCGACAAAGACAAAAATTCGTTGCGTGAAAATTTATTTTTTACGCTTCGCTCCTTATTAAGCTTTAGCTCTCTTGCGATGCTTCAGCATGCGCAGCTTGACATAAAGCTTCGGCATGCGGTTCACAAGCAAATCCTTTAACTTGTTGCGCGCCGCCGCATAAATATCATGAAGCTTCACAAGCAGCTTGTAGGGCACATGCTTGCCGGTGACACGCTTATCAAGCCACTTTTCGTACGGCTTGCCGAGCCATTTAGGCATTGCGTACGCACGCTTGTATCGCTTAACGAAATGCATGAAGTACGCCTCTATGAAGAGCACCTGCTCCTCTGGGAACTGCGGCTGTACGAGCGGTACGCGGCGTTTGGTGAGGTCGCCCTCGGGAATGAACCCCGCTTCCTTTGAAATCTCGTAAAGCGCGGTGCCCTCATAGGGGTAAAAGATATTCGGTATCGTGCGGTCACTCTTGATACGCGCGTTCAATTTAATGGTTTTCAGCGCGCGGTGAATATCCTCAAACGGCAGACCGATTATATTGTAGGTAAGCTGTGCGATGCCGTATTTGTGGAACCACTGCGAACAGCGGATTATCATTTCGTCCGTCTGATAACGGCGCAGATACTTGAAGCGCATCTCGGGGTCTCCGCTTTCAAGTCCCATATCGATGGTATAGAAGCCTGCCGCTTTCATCTTCTTGACGGTCTCCTCGGTCAGAATATCGAAGCGGATATTTCCCGTGCACGGCAGATGTATCTCTTTTGTGTACATGTCGATAAACTTGTCAAACCAATCGGGGAACATGTTGAAAATCGCGTCGCGGAAGTTGATGAACTTTATCTGCGGATGCTTTGCAAGCAGTGTTTTTAAATAAAGTATCGCATTCTCCGGGGAACGGAAGCGTGCGTATATTTTCTTGTTCGGGTAGACCTTGCGGAAGTTTCCGTTGCCACAGTATGTGCAGTTGTAGAAGCAGCCACGGCTGACAACGACTATCGCCGTACCGACCTTTGAGGATTCGAGGTTATCATAATCGAAAAGCTCGAAATCGGGTATCGGGATACGGTCAAGGTCGGCAAAGAGCGGACGGATAGGGTTCTTTTTTATGCTGCCGTCGGGCATCTTGAAATAGAGGCTTTCGACGTCCGTGTAGTCTTCGCCTGCTGACATTTTGTCACAAAGCTCCAAAGTTGCATATTCGCCGTCGCCAACGCATACGCAGTCAACACCGTCAACAGCAAGAACCTCGTCAGGCACAAGCGTGCAGTGATAACTACCGCAGTTTATGAGGGTATTAGGATATACTTCCTTTGTCCACTTGATGTAGTCTTGACAGTCCGGGAATGCCGTAGTACGGATGGAAAAACCGATAATATCAAATTCGCCGTCGGCGGATTTTTCGCGCAGACGCGCCTTGAAATCCTCTTCGGTGTGAAGATTGAGCAGGTGCAAAAGCTCGACATGGTGTCCGCCGCCTTTGACTACCGCAGAGATAGATGCAAGTCCCTCGCTGTAGTTTCCGCCGCTCACACGCCGCGAGCAGTCACGGTCGGTATAGTCGGGATATACAAGAAGCATACGTGCCTTGCGGCCGCCTAAATTTTTAAGTTCCATATTTATTTATACTCCGTATGTTTATACTGGTTATCAGCACATAATTACCTATATTAAAGTATATCACAAACCGCCCCCGATGTCAAGGCTTGGTACTCGCAATACAGAAATTTGCATTTTTTTCAAAATGGTGTTGAAAAACGTTTATAATTGTGGTATAATAAAAATAGTT
>JAFQVU010000193.1 GCA_017407885.1 Clostridia bacterium | reverse complement strand
GTTATTGCACCCTGCCTCACTTGTCGAAATTGCGGTATCTTCGGTATTCGCGCCCTTTTCGAGAAGCGCGTGTACCAGCCTGCCTATCACAAATTTGTTGTAAAGAGTCGCGAAAATAGCTAAAATAAAACCGATAAAAAGCGACCATACGATGATGTTCAGTGTGGTGACGGTATTAGTGCCGAGCGTCACGGTCTCGCCGGTGATGTCGGTAATGTTATCCCACAGTGCTTTGAAAAAATCCACCGTTTTTCCTCCTTTTATCATCTGTGTAAAGGCGTCTCTAAACAGTCGCGCAAGCGACTGTTTAGAGCATGACCAAATTACATATCCTTCTTTATTACATCGCAGCCGATGTACTTGCGAAGCACCTCGGGAACTACCACGCTGCCGTCAGCCAACTGATTCTGCTCAACGATTGCAGGCAGAATACGGCTGGTTGCGAGTCCCGAACCGTTCAGAGTGTGGACAAATTCGATCTTGCCGGTGGACTCTCTCTTGAAGCGCATCTGACCGCGGCGCGCCTGATAATCACGGGCGTTGGAGACAGAAGAAACTTCCTTGTAGCCGTCCATAGAGGGGATGTGGATCTCGATATCGTAGGTACGAGCCATCGACGCGGAGCAGTCCTCTGCCGCGAGCTTGACTGTACGGAAGTGGAAGCCGAGTCCCTTAACGAGAGCCTCTGCCTTGCCTACAAGCTCTGCAAACGCATCGTCCGAATCCTCGGGGCGTGTGTACTGTACCATTTCGACCTTGTTGAACTGATGTCCGCGCACCATTCCGCGCTCGTCTGCACGGTAAGAGCCAGCCTCACGGCGGAAGCAAGGCGTGTAGCTGATGTACTTTCTCGGCAGATCAGCCTCGGTGAGTATTTCGTCACGGTGAAGCGCGACAAGAGCAGTCTCAGCGGTCGGGAGCATGAAGCGACGGCGCTCATCCTCTGCGGTTTCGAGCCAATATACGTCGTCCGCGAACTTCGGGAACTGTCCTGCAGTCAGACCGCACTCGTAACCGAGCATGTGAGGAACAAGTACAAGCTCGTAGCCGTCCTCGATGTGGGTATTTACAAAGTAGTTGAGAAGCGCCCATTCGAGGCGTGCGCCCATACCGCGGTAGATCCAGAAGCCGTTGCCGGAAAGCTTTGTACCGCGCTTGTAGTCGATAAGACCGAGATCGGTGCAGATATCAACGTGGTTTTTCGGCTCAAAATCGAATTTGTGAGGCTCGCCGTAGTAACGGAGCGGCTCGTTATTTTCCTTTCCGCCGGGCTTCAGATCCATATCGGGAAGGTTCGGGAGGGAGAGCATGAGGTTGGAGTATTCAATCTCAACAGCCTTGAGCTTTTCGTCGTTTGTCTTGATGGTTTCTGACAATTCCTTCATCTGGGCAAATATTGGAGCGACATCCTTGCCTTCTTTTTTGAGCTGGGGAATCGACTTCGAAACCTTGTTCTGCTCCGCTTTGAGTGCTTCATTTTCGGAGATCATAGCACGGCGCTGTGTATCAAGCTCCAGAATACGCGCAATCTCTTCCTTTGCGTCCTTACCCTTGTTAGCAAGGCGCTGTATAGCTTCTTCGGTGTTTTCTTTGATGTATTTAATGTCAAGCATGGTTTTTCTCCCTTATATATTAAACAAATAAATTTTCAGTATTTTCTTCGCCGACGAGCTTCTTTATAAGCTCTGTAAGCTCGTCCGCATCCGTGTAGGATATAGTGATTGACTTTTTACGGTTAAAATGGGAAATTTTAACATTACAACCTATCAATTCTGTTATCTTGTCTTCGAGCGAAGCGTAATATTCGCGCTCGACGGAGTTGTCCTCTTCCGGCTCTTCTTCTTCGGGCTGACTGTTCATCTTGCGGACCAGCTCCTCTGTAGCGCGAACAGACAGCTCGCGTATGACTACCAGATCAGCGGCTTCGGATATACGTGAACGGTCGATAAGACCAAGCAGTGCGCGAGCGTGACCTGCGGAGAGAGATTTGTCAGCTACGAGCGAGAGAACATCCTCGGGAAGATCAAGCAAACGCATGGCGTTTGTTACCGCCGCACGGCTCTTTCCGACCTGTTTTGCGACCTGCTCTTGGGTGAGATTGTACTCATCAATAAGCGCCTTATATCCCTGCGCTTCTTCGATCGGTGAGAGATCCTCACGCTGAATATTCTCGATAAGTGCATATTCCGCGGTCTTTTTGTCGTCCGCTTCGAGTATTACGACAGGAACTTCCGAAAGTCCCGCCATTTTTGCCGCGCGCCAGCGGCGCTCACCGGCGATTATCTGGTAAAAATCACTTCCCTCGCGTTCTCTGACAACGATCGGCTGTATCAAGCCGTTGACCGCGATGGAATCCGCTAATTGTGCAAGCGCTTCCGCCTCAAAAACCTTACGCGGCTGACCGCGGCGGGGTTCGATCTCGGATAAGCGCAAAGTACTTGTTTTTTCGGGGGAATCAAGCGAATTATCGAGAAAAATCGCGTCCATTCCGCGCCCGAGTCCCTTTTTCTTTGTTGCCATAATGATCCTCCGTAGTTATATAGTACGCTCGATTATCTCTTTTGCTATATCCATATACGCCTGCGCGCCCTTTGAGTGCTTGTCGTAATAGATTATCGGTTCACCGTAGCTTGGAGCCTCTGAAAGCTTGACATTGCGCACGATACTAGTCTTAAATAGCTTGTCCGCATAATACTTCTTTAGCTCATCAAGCACTTGCAGCGACAGATTGAGTCTGCCGTTGAACATGGTTACGAGTATCCCCGTGATCTCAAGGTGAGTATTATAGAGCTTTTTGATCTGTTTTATCGACAAAAGAAGCTGTGAAAGTCCCTCAAGCGAGTAAAATTCGCACTGCATGGGGATTATTACTCCACTTGATGCCGCGAGTGCGTTGAGCGAAAGTATGCCAAGCGATGGCGGACAGTCGATGAAGATATAGTCGAAGTCATCCTCAATTTCCGAAAGCGATTCTTTTAACAGCAATTCGCGGTTATCGGCGTCGATAAGCTCGAATTCCGCTCCGGCGAGCGATATTTGAGACGGAATTACCGAAAGATTCTTGAATCCTGTGTCAATTATCGCTTCGGATGCCTTCGCTCTGCCGATTATGAGGTCGTAGGAAGATGTTTTCACTTTTTTGCGCGATACTCCGACTCCGCTTGTGGCGTTGCCCTGCGGATCAAGGTCGACGAGCAATACGCGCTTGCCGAGTGCACCTACGGCGGCGGCGCAATTGACAGCGGAGGTCGTTTTGCCAACGCCGCCCTTTTGATTTGCGAGAGAAATGGTATAAGCCATTGCCGTCCTCCGTTCTGTTTATTTCTATACATTATATTATATCAATAAACAGCGAAAAAGTCAATGCTATTTTGTAAATACGACAGAGATTTTGATAATAATGTTTCACGTGAAACGTTATGACGAGCGCAGATGAATGTTTCACGTGAAACATTCATCTTGAGTTAGGAACACGAATCGTCAGCACCGTTGAATCTCCGTCCTCAATTCGCTCGCTTTCCACCTTGATTCCGGCTTGTTTTATAACAGATATGGCGCGGTCAACAGAATTATAGAAAATACGGATATCTTTAAGCACGATTTTGCGTGGTGAACGCGGTTTCCGCGCTGATTCGTTCTCGGCGAGAAAGCGTTCTATATAACTTTCGGTGGTCGCGACGTTCAGACCGTGCGTATTTATGTACTCAATCACGCGCAAACGCTCTTCTGCCGATGAAATACGCAAAAGTGCGCGAGCATGGCGCTCTGTTAGACCATATCGCAGTATTTTTTCGCGTTCCGGAGAGGTTAGACGGAGTATGCGCAGCTTATTTGCAACAGAAGATTGACTTGTTGATAACTGGCGGGCGACTTCTTCCTGCGTCAATCCATACATATCAATAAGTGAAGCAATTGCGCTCGCGTACTCGAATAAATTCAGATTTTCGCGTTGGATGTTCTCGATAATAGCAAGCTCCGCGGATTTTTTGCTGTCTACCTTTAATATAATGCACGGAACTTCACGAAAACCAAGCAATTTTGCTGCACGAAGCCGCCTTTCGCCCGCAACAATCTCAAACAGCGCGTTAAAAGCACCCTCGCCGTCAATGCGGCGGACTGTTAGCGGTTGGAGAATTCCGTAACGGCGAATACTGTCAGCAAGGCGGATTATAGCGTCATCCTCGAATTTTCGCCGCGGTTGGCTTGGATTCGGGAAAATATGCTCTGTATTTAACATATGTATACGCCCAAATTCCTCTGTTTCACTGAATTCGCGCTCGCGTAGTTCGAGCTGTTCCCAGGAACGGTGCAGCTTTTCCCTTTCGTTTTCAAGCTGCATTTCGGGGATTTTTTTAAATATGCTATTCAACGTGTTCATTTTGCCTCTCCTTTGTTTTGTTTTCTGTGACTATAATACCACATAATCCGTGTGAAAACGGACGAAATTTGTGTGGCGAAAAATAAAAAAGTCCGTCGATTAAATCGGCGGACTGTCGTTTTTGAGGCGATTTATTTGTATTAAAGCGGTTTTTTCTTGATTTGCGAGTTATTGCGCGGATAATTTTTTGGCGTTTCGGAAATTTTTTCGATTGTAATGATACAGCGCGGTTCCTCACCCATGTCGGAAATAAGCGAAAATGTGTCTGATGCGACAAAATTTCCTCCAAGTTTTTTTATGGCATTACCCGATTCGGCAAGCTCTTCCGCGGCATTGGCTTTCATGGCGATGAATTTTCCGCCGATTTTCACATAAGGCAGACATAATTCGCACAGCACGTTGAGTCTTGCAACAGCACGCGCGCATGCAATATCATATCCCTCACGTTGACCGCTCTCGCTCACGTATTCCTCGGCACGCGCGGCAACACAGGTTATATTTGTGATTCCCAGCATTTTCGCCGTCTCGCGGATATAGTTGATGCGCTTTGCGGTACTGTCAAGTGCGGTAATATTTAGGTCCGGACGTGCGATTGCCAGCGGAAGTGAGGGGAATCCCGCACCACAACCGATATCTATAAGCTTTGCGCCTTCGGGAAGATAGCTCGCGGCGGCAAGCGAATCGACGTAATGCTTCATTATAATACCGTCGATGTCGGTGATTGCTGTGAGATTCATGTATTCGTTGACCTCAAGCATTCGTGCGGTCAGACGGTAGAGCTTGTCCGCAATGGTATCGGCACAAAACGGGGCGAGACCGTTGGCAGATAGGGAAGAGCTCAATTTCGCGGCAAACATGGTAAAATCTGTCATTATTGTAAATCCTTTCCACGAGCGGAGAAGTATATAAGCAGTACGGATATATCTGCTGGGGAAATTCCCGAAATACGCGAAGCCTGACCGATGTTAGATGGCTGAAATTTATTCAGCTTTTGTGTCGCTTCGAGGCGGATTCCCTTGACATTACTGTAATCAAACGGCGTCGGGAGCTTCTTCTCCTCGAGTTTTGCTGTGCGCGCGACCTCGGCAAGCTGGCGTTTGATATAGCCGGCGTACTTTATCGCGGTCTCCGCTTGCGTGCGGACACGCGGTGGAAGCTTCGGACGGGTGGTGTCTACGGGCGCGAGTTTATCATAGGAAAGCTCGGGACGACGCAGAAGCTCGGCGAGACGGATTCCCGTGGTAACGGCGGTAGAACCGTTCTCTTCGAGTATCGCAGAGAGCAGATCGCTCGGCGGCACAGAGGTTGATTCAAGGCGCTTCACTTCTTGCTTTATCGCCGTTTGTTCGGCTTCAAATGCGGCAAAACGCTCGTCCGAAATGAGCCCTACACGCCTGCCGATTGGAGTCAAACGCTCTGCGGCGTTGTCCTGACGAAGAAGCAGACGGAATTCGGAGCGCGAGGTCATGATGCGATACGGCTCCTTGGTGCCCTTGGTCACTAAATCGTCGATAAGCGTGCCGATATACGAGCTTTGACGGGTGAGAATCATCGGCTCCTTGCCGCTTATTTTAAGGTAAGCGTTAATGCCGGCGACGAGTCCCTGTGCGGCGGCTTCCTCGTATCCCGACGTGCCGTTGAACTGTCCCGCGCCGTAAAGTCCCGATATATTCTTGAATTCAAGCGTTGCGTAAAGCTGTGTCGGGTCAACGCAGTCGTACTCGATAGCGTATGCGGTGCGCATCACCTCGGCATTCTCAAATCCGGGCAGAGAATGAAGCATCTGCATCTGCACCTCTTCGGGGAGCGACGAGGAGAAGCCCTGAATGTACATTTCTTTAGTGTCACGCCCCATCGGTTCGACAAAAAGCTGATGGCGCTCCTTGTCGGCAAAGCGCATGACCTTGTCCTCAATACTCGGGCAGTAACGTGGGCCAACGCCCTCAATCATACCCGAATAAAGGGGGGAGCGCGACATATTTGCACGAATTATATCGTGAGTTTTAGCGTTTGTATACACGATGTGGCAGGGTATCTGCTCGCGTGAATTCAGCTCCTCGCGGTCGGAATCGACCGAAAACGGCTCAACGACAGTATCCCCCGGCTGGATTTCGAGCTTTGAGTAGTCAATCGAATCGCGGTGGACTCTCGCCGGTGTACCGGTCTTGAAGCGCATCATGGTGACTCCCTCGCGCTCTAAATTCGCGGTCAGCTCGTTTGCCGGAAGCATCCCGTCAGGCCCCGACGAATAGGAGACCTCGCCAACGATGATTTTGCCGCGCAGATACGTTCCCGAGCAGATTATCGCCGCCTTGCAGTCCCAGCGCGCGCCGAGTTGTGTGACAACGGACGAAATACGCTTGCCGTCGGACGTTTCCTCGCAGTGGATATCGGTAACTTCGGCTTGGATAAGACGAAGATTTTCCGTTTCTTCGATGGTCTGCTTCATTATTCGCTTATATTCGGCACGGTCCGCCTGGATGCGCTTTGAATGTACCGCCGCGCCCTTGCCGAGATTGAGAATCCGGCTTTGGAGCATGACACGGTCCGCCGCTCTGCCCATCTCACCGCCGAGCGCGTCTATCTCATAAACGAGATGTCCCTTGCCCGTACCGCCGATTGACGGATTGCACGGCATGTTCGCGATAGCGTCGAGATTGATTGTGAACAGGACTGTGGAAAGACCGAGCCTCGCGGTGGCAAGCGCCGCTTCAACTCCTGCGTGACCTGCGCCGATAACGCAGACGTCGGCATATCCGGCGTAGTATTCGGGGATTTTTGTCATTGTTGTAGTGTCCTTTTCGGATAGCGTTATTTATGGTACTTTCCGCCTGCGGCTATATTGAATGCGCGGTAAAGCTGTTCGAGCAGTATCACGCGCATGAGCTGATGCGGAAAGGTCATCTTCGAGATTGAAAGCCGCATACGGCAGGCGGATTTCACCTTTTCGGAAAGTCCGTCCGAGCCGCCGATTATCAGGCATATATCGGAAAATCCCTCGGTGGCGACAGACGAAATCCGCTGTGAGAACTCTTCGCTTGAAAGCTGTTTGCCCTCAACGCAGAGCGCGATATTGTAGGCTCTCGGCGGAAGCGCGGCGAGGATGCGTTCACCCTCGCGTTCAAGTGCGGCGGAGATTTCCGCGGCAGACGGCTTATCGGAAAGCCGTTCGTCCTTTATTGAAATGTTAGTGACCGAACAGTACGCACCGAGGCGTTTTTCGTATTCGGCAATAGCGTCGGTGAGGTATTTTTCTTTCACTGTACCGACGTGCACGATATGTACATGGAGCATGTGGGTGTCTCCTTTGTGTGGGGGATTTGTATAGGAAAAAGGTCGCTTTCTTGCTCGCACATCGAAGATGTGCTGAAAGCATCCGCAAAGAACTTCAATATACGCATTCGCTCATAGAGTGTTTGCATAGAGCTTCGAGGGGGACGCTCTCGGTAGTCGGGGCCCGCCTCGCTCCGGCTCCTTCGCCTACGCTCGGGTCTCGCTGCGGCTCGGTCACTGCACGGCTCTGACTGCCGCCGGCAGTCATTCACTCCCGTGCCGCCGCTTCGCTACCCAACGACCGAAGATATTTTCGACTCTTCAACCATATTAATACTATTTTGCTGCACGAAGTGACTCTGCGTAAAAGTAAGCGTACTTTATACAAGGCGCGTCGGCGTATTCGGCGCGGCGACGCCGAGAAAAATATCCTTTCCCTCAATCATGCAAAGGGAAGAATGATACGCAAGCTCGGGCAGATTGTTTTCCTCACTCAGATGTGCGAGCAGGATGCGCTTCGTTCCGGATTCGGCGAGGCGCGATATAAACACCGCCGCGGCTTCGTTCGATAGATGACCGCAGGGCGAGAGGATGCGCCGTTTGAGTTCGTATGTATAAGGCCCACAGAGGAGCATATTTTCATCGTGATTTGATTCGAGTATGACGTTCTCGCATCCCATAAGCGCGTCCGACACCTCATCCGTGATGCATCCGACGTCGGTAGCAAGTGCGAGCGTATGCTCGGGCGTGCCGTCTGTTACGATGTAACCAACACTTGCCGCGCTGTCGTGCGAGGTCACGAATGAACGCACCGTGAGTACACCGATCTGCTCGGTGAAGAGAGGCGGGTGAATTATCGCTGATTCGGCGACATGAGCGGTCTTTTCGCTGCGCAGATAAGCACGTGCGGACGGCTCTGTTATGTGTATCGGTATTTTATATTTTTTTGCAATCGTTTCAAGTCCCGACACGTGGTCGGAATGCTCGTGTGTCACGAATATCGCCTTGATGCGCGATATGTCAGAGTCGAGCGAGGCAAGAGCATCGCATATACGCTTACAGCTGATACCGGCGTCGATGAGCAGTTCATCGTCGCCGCAGCGGATATAGACGGAGTTACCCTTTGAGCTCGATGCGAGCGTGTAAACGGAAAAATCCATAGTTTTGATTGTCCTGATTATTTTCATTTGTGCTTTTTGGGGGCTGCTAATCGGCATCTATACACGGGTGTCGCCCCTCACCACAGCCACGAGAAGAAATCGCCGTAGAAGAGATAGAGCATATCAAAGAATATCGATAATAGAAACGGCAGGAGAACCAGCATCAGCTTGCGCGCGAGCTTTTTCTGTCGATTGATGTTTTCGCAGACCACCTTTATATGCTCGGGATCGGCATCGCCCGAAAACATATCGGGGGTGACGTCCTTGCCCGAAAATCCGCGGTTCAGGAAAATTATCGCGCAGAGGAGCAGTGTCACGATAATAAAATATATCGGCATTATAATCGGTATGCCGCCAACCGGCAGCGCGTTCAGCGAGATGAGCGTTTCATAAAGCGCGAACGCTGCAAGCGTTGAGAGCGCGATCAAAAGTGCACGCTTTACATTGAACGGCTTTTTTTTCGCGCCCGCCGTTTCGGGCACGGCGAGCGCGGCTTTTGAGCGTTTTTTCTTTTTCTTTGCCATTATTCTATACGTATAGCACCGTAAGGGCGCACCTTAAGTACAGTCGTTGCACCGTCACCAAAAGCGGCATCAAGCGCCTTTTTGAACTCGGGAACATCGTCGTTCGCAACAAACGCCTGAATCGTGCCTGCGAATCCGCCGCCGTGAACACGCCATGCAGCTTTCTTTCCGGTAAGTGCGATTTCCGTAAGACAGAGTGCGAGCGAGAGTCCCTGCTCATGCACATTCTTCACCGTGTAGACGTTCTGCAGATACTTGAAGCTCGAATCGCCCGACTCGATTACGCCGTCAAGGAAAGCATCAAGATCGCCCGATTTGAGCGCGGCAGTCTGCTTTGTAACTCGCTCGTTCTCGTTCTTAAAATGTATCGCACGCATGATTGCGCGATCGCCTGCGAAAGCGCGCAGAGCCTTGATATTTGCGAGTATTTCCTCGAGCGGAACCTCGCGGAGCACCTGCTTGCCGAAGTAGGATGCGACCTTCTTCATGTCGGCAGGGACAGAAGAGTAATCCTCGTTGAGATCGGCGTGGTTTTCGCCTGTGTTTACGATGCATAGGCTGTAGCCTGCCGCCGAAAGGTCAAATGGAAGCTTTTCGATAATAGGCGCTGTGGGATTTTTGAAGTCGATAGCGATGAAACCGCCGACAGCGCATGCGGTCTGATCCATGAGTCCGCTCGGTTTGCCGAAGAAGACGTTCTCTGAATACTGCGCGATTTTTGCAATCTCTGCGTTTTCGACCTCGCCGTTATTATAAAAGCCGCTGAGGATAAGTCCAACCATGTCTTCAAATGCCGCCGATGACGAAAGCCCCGAGCCTTTGAAAACATTCGATGTGGTATAAGCATCGTAACCGCCGACCTTGTATCCGTGCTTGAGGAATCCCGAGCACATGCCCGAGATGATGGACGTCGATGTGTAGTAAAGCGACTCGTCAACGGTAGGATCGGTTATGTCAACCTTGTCGATAGGGAACCCCTCGGATTTTATGTTGATTCGCATATCGTCGCGTGGAGACGCGGCGGCGATGATGTCGAGATTGATTGAAGCCGCGAGGACTTTACCATAGTTGTGGTCAGTGTGATTGCCGGATATTTCGCTTCTGCCTGCGACGGAGAAGAGAGAAATGTCGCGCTCTGCACCGAAAAGCGCCGCGAATTCGTTGACGGCGTTTATATAACGAGTCTGTTGTGCTTTTACGTTTTCGGCACCGTAGAGGTCTGTGAATATAGAGTTGTATTTTCCGCTTTCAATCGCGGAAATAAGCTCTTTTTGATTCATAGTGTTGTCCTTTCAGTGGAAATTAATGATGGCTTTCCTTTCTTTTCATGACAAACATAGATTATTTCAAAAGTGCGCGTCTTGCAAGGTCAAGCGCGTTGCTCGCGCTGACGTAGCGGATATATTCGCGAGTGGCGCGCTCGCCGAGATTTAGTTCGCGCACTTCCTCGTACTCGCCGTATGATACGCCGACATACACACGTCCGACCGGCTTTTCGGGAGTACCACCGGTAGGGCCTGCAACGCCCGTAGTTGAGATACCAATGTCTGCACCGAACAACTTACGGACACCTCGCGCCATCTCGATTGCTGTTTCACGTGACACCGCGCCGTGGCGTTCGAGTGTTTCGTGCGCAACGTTTACAAACTGTTCCTTCACGCGGTTGGCGTATGTCACGATGCTTCCGTCGAGAACCGAGCTTGAACCGCTGACATTGGTAATGCGCTTTGCCACGTATCCGCCCGTGCACGATTCCGCGGCGGAGATTGTTTTACCAAGCCGAAGCAGTTCATTAACGAGCGCCGCTTCGAGCGAGCCGGCATCCACGCCGTAAATGTACTCGCCGACCTCGGTTTTGCGTATTTTTTCGATCATATCATCGCACATTGCCGCGCACTCGTCCTCGCTTGCGCCTGCTGCGGTGACGCGCAGGAGTACCTCGCCGTCCTTGGCGTAGGGAGCAAGTGTGGGGTTGGTCGATTCAAGCATGAGATCCTTCAGGACGGTCTCGACCTTGGATTCGCCCATGCCAAAGATATTTACCGTTTTAGAAAGAAGCACGTGGTCAGAAAGCTTTTTGAGGTAGGGGACTACCTGCTCGTCGAACATCGGCTCAAGTTCACGCGGCGGACCGGGCAGAAGAATGATGATCTTTCCCTTTGCCTCGTCCTCGATGGCGAGTCCGGGAGCTGTACCGTAATCGTTTTTAAATACGACAGCGCCTTCGGGCATAACAGCCTGTTTTTTGTTATTCTCGGTCATAGTGAGTCCGCGGCTCTCGAATCTTGCGCGCATACGCTCGAAGCTTTCCTCGTGCAGATACATTGCACGCCCCATGAGACTTGCGGCGGTCTCCTTGGTGAGATCGTCGTAGGTGGGACCGAGTCCGCCGGTCAGAATGACGAGATCGGAGCGCGAGAGCGCGAATTCAAGTGCCTCGCGAAGACGTTCGGGGTTGTCCCCGACCACGCCTTGGTGGTACTGGTTTATTCCCAGTGCGGCAAGACCGCGCGAGATGTACGCTGCATCGGTATTTACGATATCTCCGAGCAACAGCTCGGTTCCTACCGAGAGCACCTCGGCACCGGTTATTTTTATCATTGTTCGTGCTCCTTTTTGTTTTGGTATGCTCCGCGGTTCGCGGTACGCACACCTATTGTAGGGGTACGATCCCGCCGCACGCGGCTCGTTCCTTGCGTGGGGAAAGACCTCACCGCGTAAACGCGGCTCGGGGATGCGGCCTCTTCCGTGCTCGCACGGCAGAGGGGATACGGATACGAGAGGGGCGACAACCAACTCATCATCCGTAGGTTTTCGCCCCTCTCGTGCTCTCCCTCTTTCCTTGGCTCTTACGAGGTGGAGTCCTATATTGCGCTTCGCGCAGGGGGAGTACCGCTAAGGGGCGGCGGATTCGCTTTGCTCTCCGCCTTGGGTTGCTGGTACTGTCGCGCTACGTGCGCGGCAGTGCATCTTGTTCGGCATGTTTTGTTTGTATAATCTTAAGATTTGCGCCAGCCGAGCCTGGTGGGGTGGAGGGGAGGGCGGAGCGGCGCGTCGAGTTCGCACGCGAACTCGTGGCAGTGTCGCTTTGCGACCTGCTTGAGTGACAGCACCTCCTCTCCCGAGCGGCGGTGTGCCGCCGCGAGCATATGCGGATTCGCTACGCTGTTCGCCTGGGTTTGGTGGCGCTGCCGCGCTTCATACGCGGCGGTGCATGGTATATATTATTTGCCTTCGTAGAGCGGATATTTGTCGCAGATTTTGGTAACTTCGGCGCGGATGTAGTCTGCGGAGTTCTCGAAATCTGTTGCGGTGAGCTTGATAAGGTGAGCGATAGTCTTCATGTCGTCTTCCTTGAGACCGCGCGAGGTAACTGCGGGAGTACCGATGCGCACGCCGCTGGTTACGAAAGGAGACTCGGGATCATTCGGGATCGCGTTCTTGTTGACGGTGATGTATACCTCGTCAAGCTGTTTTTCGAGCTGCTTGCCGGTGATGCCCATGGAGCGAAGGTCGAGAAGCATGAGATGGTTGTCCGTACCGCCGGATACAAGATCGAAGCCTTCAGCGACAAGGGCATCTGCAAGAGCCTTTGCGTTCTTTACGATCTGCTCCTGATATGCCTTGAATTCGGGCTTTAATGCCTCGCCGAAGCAGATTGCCTTCGATGCGATAACATGCATGAGGGGGCCGCCCTGTGTGCCGGGGAATACAGCCTTGTTTATCGCCTTTGCAAGCTCCTCGCGGCAGAGGATCATACCGCCTCTCGGGCCGCGCAGAGTCTTGTGAGTTGTGGTGGTAACGATATCAGCGTACGGAACGGGGCTGGGATGAACGCCTGCCGCAACAAGTCCCGCGATGTGAGCCATGTCAACCATGAGATAAGCGCCGACGCTCTTTGCGATCTCGGAAAGACGTTTGAAGTCGATCACGCGCGGATACGCGGATGCGCCTGCAACGATTAGCTTCGGCTTATTCTCCTGCGCGAGGAATTCAACCTTGTCGTAGTCGATTCTTCCGTCGTCCTCAACGCCGTAAGGAACGAAGTTGTAGAGAAGACCGGAGATATTTACGGGACTTCCGTGAGTCAAGTGACCGCCGTGTGCGAGGTTCATACCGAGAACGGTATCGCCGGGCTGAAGAAGAGCAATATAAACCGCGGTGTTAGCCTGTGCACCGGAGTGCGGCTGTACGTTTGCGTGCTCTGCACCGAAGAGCTTGCATGCCCGCTCGATAGCGATGTTTTCCGCGATATCTACGCATTCGCATCCGCCGTAGTAACGCTTTGCGGGATAACCCTCGGCGTACTTGTTCGTGAGAACGGTGCCCATAGCCGCCATAACAGCAGGGGAAACGACGTTCTCGGATGCGATAAGCTCAAGACCTCTTTGCTGACGGGCGTATTCCTTTTCGATAGCCTCGCCGACCTCGGGATCGAACTGCTTGATAAAATTCATGTTTTCCTTAACCATTTTGTGTCTCCTTTATGATGTACAGATATTAAAGATATTTTATAATAATAATTATAATAATATACTATTAAAACAATTATACAATATTTTACGGCAAATTACAATGAGTATTTTGTAAATATTCTGCAATAATAACGCCGGTTTTTTCTACAAAATGCGAATAAACGGCGAGTAAAATCATGTCAGATTGTGCAATTGATGAAAACGGATTGAATTTTTTGTCGAAAATGTAAAATTTCATTTTTTTTGCGTAAAATTCGCTGTGAGGTATTGACAGAAAACGCAAAAATATGGTATCATATTAATGTCACATTAGCCAATATGTAAGTTAACAACAAAACCGCCATTTTTAGATGAACGGTCTTGTTGTTTGTTGACATTTTGCAGGTGATATCAATAAGCGCATGCATCCGTCACGCGCGCATAGGTGGAGGTCAGAAAAACGGCTAAGATAACACTAATAACTTCGTGCAAGGGCGGAGTCGGAAAATCTACCGTTGCGGCAAATCTTGCCATGTCTCTTGCCGTCCGAGGTAAAAAGGTGCTTCTATGCGACTGCGATTTCGATATGCGTTGCCTTGACCTTTTGCTCGGGGTCGAAAACGATATTATATATGATCTCTACGATGCCGCGAAGGGACGTGCCGATATCGCGCGAGTGCTTCTTCGTGATACACGCTCGGAAAATCTGTGGTTTGCCGCGGCGCCGTATAAAGGCGGACGGGATATCACGGCGGAGGAGTTTTCAGGGATCATCGAGGATGCGCTTGGTTACGAGGAGTTTGACCACATACTGCTTGACACGCCGGGATCTCTCGGGGTGCCTGCGGTACTCGAATCGGGCGTGGTTGACAGCGCCGTGGTAATTGCATCCCACCAGCCGTCGAGTATTCGCGCGGCAGGACAGACGGGCGAGTATCTGGCGAGAAATCACATAATGAATCAGCGACTGCTCATAAACAGCTTTGATTTCGCGGCGGCGCTTAACGGTGACCGTCCGGGAATAAATGAAATAATCGACAGAACCTTCATACAGCTTTGCGGAATCGTGCCGTATGAGCGCGAGTTGATGCTCGGTGCGGAAACCGGACGGCTTGCGTGTCAGCTGAAGAATTCAAATGCACGTGCGGCGTTTGACAATATCGCGAGCAGGTTTGAGGGGATGTACGTACCGCTGTTTCACGGCTTTAGGGGAGTTAAGACAAAAGGGCAGATCAAACGTCTGCTCGGAATGATATAAAAACGACAAAAGCTTCGGAATATCAATGAAAGGGAGATACAAATGGAAATAGCTATTATTGCCGATGACAAGAAGAAGGAATTAATGACGCAGTTCTGTATAGCATACTGCGGTATACTTTGCAAGCACAATCTGTGTGCTACCGGCATCACAGGTAAATATATATCAGAAGCAACGGGACTTAAAATCGAGAAGCTTCTTGCCGGCTCCCAGGGTGGAACACAGCAGATCACCTCTCGTCTTGCATACAACGAGATAGACCTGCTCATATATTTCCGCGATACATCGAAGGATGTCGTTTTCAATGAGGAAGAGCACAATCTTCTTCGCATGTGCGATGTATACAATGTGCCGGTTGCGACTAATATCGCGACAGCCGAAGTTCTTGTATGTGCGCTCGATACCGGCGGACTTGATTGGCGTGATATTGTCAATCCGAAGTCGGTATACAACCGCAAGGATAATTAATGAAAAACGGTGCCGTTTTGAACGGCACCGTTTTTGTGTCCCCAATCCATCACTCTTCTCGATACGGCTGAAGCTCACGGAGAATGTTTTCGGGGCGGTGGGCATCAACGGGGGAGTACTTGCCGCTACCGCCGAGCTTTATCATCGTCCCGACGTGTCTGTAGCCGAGGGCAGCAGGGGGCAGATGGGTGACGATATCATCAATGTTGCGTATCACATGAAACCGTTCCCAACGCCGACTCAGCTCGGCGTTTTTTATTCCCCAAAAGACTCGTGGTGAACCGAAGCCGTACCCGTCAAGCGTTTGACGCAGATCGGGGCGGTTATACCAGACGTACTCGTGACAAAGCATGGCGAGCGCCGCACCGTGGGAGTAGCCGGTGATTACAAGCTTTTTGACCGTGCGGTCGGCGATTTTGTCAGCAAGCACCGGCTCTATCTCCTTCCACGTGTCGAGGAATCCGCGGTGCGCAAACCAGACCGGCTGCCCCATTCTTTTGTACGCCTTTGCGGGAAAGTTGAAATTTATCCGCCAGTCATTACTGCCGGATGAGGCTTCAAAGAATATGTACAGAACACGCCCTTCGCGGTGTACTGCGTAGTTGGCGGAGCCGCCCGTCTGCAGGTAGGGGATGGATAGACACATTGAAAACAGGTCGTAAAGGTTCATGATGCCTTCCTTATATTACATTTGCATAAAAGGACGAATTATGGTATAATGTTGGTGATGATGACAAATACAGCGAGCTTCAATTCGCGCAAATTGTCATCAATGCACAATAGGGGGGTATAAACAAATGAAGAAAATCTTATCGTACGTTATTGCCGGCGCTATGACGGCGGCAATGCTTATAATGGGAACAAATGCGGCGACTTCCCACAAGGTGGTGTCGGGAGACACGATGTGGCAGCTTGCCCTTAAATATCAGGTCGGATTAAGCGAGATAAAGGCGGCAAATCCGCAGATAGTAAACTATGATCTGATCTACCCGGGGCAGGTAATCAACATCCCGACTCTTGACGGGACGGTTGCGAATTACGAGAGTGAGGTGGTGCGGCTTGTAAATGAGGCGCGCGCCCAGAACGGCTTAAAGCCGTTGACACACGATTGGGAACTTAGCCGTGTCGCAAGATACAAATCACAGGATATGAGAGATAATAAATATTTCTCGCATACAAGCCCCGTTTACGGTTCACCGTTTCAGATGATAAAGAACTTCGGTATATCTTATCGAAGTGCAGGCGAAAATATCGCATACGGTCAAAGAACGCCGCAGGCGGTAGTCAACGCTTGGATGAACTCATCCGGACACCGCGCAAATATACTTAATGCGTCGTTTACACATATTGGAGTGGGTTACGTAAAGGACGGAAATTACTGGACACAGATGTTCATAAGGAAATAAACCGCTATGTGCAGCATCAGTACCCACGCTGTGCCGCCGCAGCACATAATGCGGCGAACAGCACCTCGGCGGCAAAGCCGTTCATATGCTCGGGATGCCACTGTACGCCGAGACAAAACCGGTTATCAGGTGCTTCGAGCGCTTCGATAATCCCGTCCGCAGAGACGGCGCATACCCGAAGCGGCTCTGCGAGTTTATCAACCGCTTGATGATGAAAGCTGTTGACCTCAAGCTCGCGCGCGCCGATAAGACGGTGCAGCAGTGAACCCGAGGCGATGCTGACACTGTGCGAGGGTTGTTCGCGCGAGAGTGTCTGTCTGTGCCCCGGTATATCGAAATACAGACTTCCACCTAGCGCGGCGTTTAGAACCTGCACGCCGCGGCAGATGCCGAGTGTCGGGATGTCGCGTTGGTACGCGAGCGCGGCAAGCTCTAACTCATATTCGTCACGCTCGGGGAATACCTCAAAAAGCAGCATGGGATCGTAGTCGGTAATACCGCACAGCCTGGGGGCGATATCTCCGCCGCCCGAGAACAGGAGTCCGTCAATGATGCCGAGTGCCGCGGTGGGACGTCCGACCGGGGGGAGCATAATGGGGATGCCGCCGGCGCGCAGTACCGCACTGCAGTACTGTCTGCGCAGGAAAAAGTCGCCGTCATGATTAGAGGACGTGGTAATTCCGATCATGGGATTTATGGTGATCACCTTCCTTTATGTTGATATTACAGTATAATCGTTCATGCGAAAATTTGTGTGTTTTTTGTGCGATTTTGTATAAGAAAAAATCGGTAAAGGGGTTGAAAAAATTTTCTCGGTGTGGTATACTTATATAGTAAGCAGTAATCACCGTGAACGGTGGCTATCCCCTGTCGCGAACCACTCTGCGACACAAGAAAGGCATGGTTTAATCTATGAAATGTCCCATCTGCGGATGCAACGAGGATAAGGTACTTGACACTCGCCCTATAGACGATGAGCGTAGCATACGCCGCCGCAGAGAGTGCCTTAACTGTCAGCACAGATTTACATCATATGAAACGGTCGAGCGCGGTGCACTTGTTGTCTGCAAGCGCGACAACAGCCGAGAGGCATTTGACCGCGATAAAATAATGAACGGTATAAAAAAAGCCTGCCAAAAGCGTCCGGTCACGGATGAACAGATGGAAGATATCGTAGCCGGCATGGAAGCCGATTTCAAAAACGGACACCGTATCGAGGTATCGACAGTGGAGATCGGCGAGCGTATCATGGCAAAGCTCCGCGAGCTTGATGACGTTGCGTACATACGCTTCTGCTCGGTTTACCGCGAGTTTAACGAGGCGGATGCGTTCATTAACGAGCTTAATAATCTGAAAAAGCTCAAGGAGTCCCGTGCGGACGGAGAGTCTAAATAAAAGCAAACAACCGACTGGTTTTCAGTCGGTTGTTTTTATAATGTTTTTAGGGGAAGAAAACGCCCTTTTTTACCGCTCACACAGCGCATATTTGCGCAGTATCGGTGCGGCATCGATATCGCCGATCCGCTTCGGGCAAGCATGCCAAAGTGCACGATCCTCGGTATCATCCTTGTCGCCGACAACACGTTCCAGTGTCGCAAGGTCAATCCACTTTCCGAATTTGTAGCCGACACCGTTTGCGCGCCCGACTTCCTTGAAGCCGAATTTTTCGTGAAACGCAAAGCTCTCGGGATTCGGACAGCTCACAAGCGCGTAGAGATTTTTGTAACCCATCAGCGTTAGCAGTTCAATAAGCGCACCGTAAAGCCGCGTGCCAACGCCCTTGCCGCGTGCGGACGGGGCTAAATATATCGACAGCTCTGTGGAAAAGCGGAACGAAAAGCGCTCGCCGTATCTGTGCGCGTATGCGTAGCCGATTACTTCACCGTCCGATTCGCAGACGAGATAAGGAAAATCTCTCGAAAATTCCACAATACGGCGGCTGAACTCCTCTTCACTCGGGGTATCATATTCAAATGTGACCGTAGTCCCCTCTACATACGGGCGGTATATCTCAATAAGCTTCGCCGCGTCCGAGGGCGCGGCGAAGCGAAGCGTAATATTCATTATTTCTCGCAGTACATCTCGAGGTACTGCTCCATGCGCTCACGTACTTCATCGTTAAGCGGTACAGTACCGTCGATCTCGCGGTTATGCATGTGGTCGATGATCTCGCGCACGGTAACAATGGGATGCACCTTGATGCCGAACTCCGCGCCGATCTCCTTGATCGCGGTAGTACCCGACTGGCCGCGCTCCATGCGGTCAACCGAGATTATCATGTGCTCGACCTTTACATCAGCCGCCGCTTTAAGCTGGGGAAGAGTCTCACGGACTGCAGTGCCGGCAGTGATTACGTCCTCGATGATAACAACGCGGTCTCCGTCAGACAGCTTCGCGCCGACCATATTACCGCCCTCGCCGTGGTCTTTTGCTTCCTTGAGGTTGAAGCAGTAGGGCTTGTCGATGCCGTACTCGTTAAAGAGCGAGCAGGCGGTCACGGTTGCAAGCGGAATACCCTTGTATGCAGGGCCGAAGAGGACGTCAAAATCGTCGCCGACGTTGTTCTTCAGGCACTCGGCGTAATATTTGCCGAGCTTTGCCATCTGTGCACCGGTCTTGTAGTTGCCGGTGTTGACGAAGTATGGGGACTTTCTTCCGCTCTTGGTGGTGAAGTCTCCGAAACGAAGCACGCCGCTTCTTACCATGAATTCAATAAAGTCTGTCTTGTAGCTCATTTTTTATATCTCCTGTCTATATTTTTTCTAAAATAACCGTTTGTGCTTTATATTCGCACTAATGTCCCAAGCGCATTTTCGAGGGATGCGAGGAATTTTTCAACCTCATCAAGCGTATTCTGCGCACCGAGGCTAACACGAATCGTGCAGTCTGCCTCACGCTCGGTCAGACCGAACGCACGCAGGACGTGACTCTTATGCCCCGTGTTCGATGAACATGCCGAGCCGCTTGACACATATATTCCGTCAAGCGAAAGTCGGTGCAGCATGGTCTCACTCTTGATATTCGGAAGCGTGATGCTGATAACGTGCGGAGCCGCCACTTTGGGCAGATTCAGCTTGACTCCGCCGAATCGAGACTCGTCCGACAGCCGCTCGATTATATATTCGCGCAGTGTTGCTTTGTTTTTAGCATAGGCGGTATGCATGAGCGATACGCTCTTTACCGCCGCTCCGAAGCCGACGATTCCGAGCAGATTCTCCGTGCCCGAGCGCATACCCGATTCCTGACCGCCGCCGTAGATTATCGGTGCAATTTGTCGGCGTTTAAGCATGTCCGCGCTTACGAAAAGTGCGCCCACGCCCTTGGGCCCGCCGATTTTGTGCGCGCTGAGCGTTATCATATCAGCGCCGAGAGACCGCTCGGTGAACGGGATGTTCATATATCCCTGCACGCAGTCGGTATGCACGAGAGCATCGGGATTCGCGGCTTTGACTATATCCGAAATGCGCTTTATGTCGTAAATGGCGCCGGTCTCGTTGTTAACCAGCATGAAGCTTACAAGAACGGTGCTTTTGTCAGCCTCGTGCGCTATCATGTCATAGTCCGGCTCGCCGCCGACAGTCGGGATGCGGACAACGGTAAAGCCGTCCTTTTCAAGCTCCTCGGCAGGTGCCATTATCGCAGGATGCTCGCTGTCGGAGATGATTATTTTCTTGGAATTGTACCCCTTTGCGCCAATCGTACCGAACATTGCGAGGTTGTCCGCCTCGGTACCGCTCGCTGTGAAGATAAGCTGCTTTTCGGTAAGCTTGTTGATGCCTCTTACTCCGAGTGAGGTGAGAATCGTGCGGCGCGCATCGGACACCAGCTTCTCCGCTTCAACGCCCATCGTGTGAAGCGAGGACGGATTTCCGTAAAAGCTCATCGCCGCGCACATTGCATCCTTCGCCTCTGCGCAGAGAGGGGTGGTGGCGCAGTTGTCGAAATAAATTTTATCCATTATTCGGTGAATGTGAAGTAATCGAGTATTGCGAGAACATCCTCAATGTGCGCATCATACTTGTCCGTCTCGGCGGTGTAGGTGAAGATGTGCACACGTGCGTTATGCATCGAGACGATCTGCATTATCTTGTAATTGGTGTTTGCCATGGTGCCGGTATAGATATACTGCATCGCGGGAACTCCGTCGAGCTTGGTTTCTTCCGGCTCACCGACGTATGTAAGGTCGGGGAAGATCGCCTTCAGTCCCGGCTCGTAGGTCTCCCAGTATTCGGGCAGACTGCGGACTTCATTGTCAAGCTCAAACGCCATCACGGAGATGTTTGACGGGTCAATGGCGCTGTAATAAGCGGCGGACACACCGGTCGATATGTCACTCACCCACTCATCCGGCACGAAAAGGTCGTATGAAACGCCGTCATCGGATATCTCCTTGAAGCCGAGTATGGTGGTTGCTTCCTTGCCGCATGATGTGAATACGGATGCGCTCATCAGCACCGCGGCAAGAAATGCGGCTGTTTTTTTGATGTTTTTCATGTATGAACCTCGCGTTTTTATTTTATGATGTTATTATACAACGCCGCAGGTGTATTTGTCAACCCGATTTTATGAATAGATTGAACAGTATTTGTAAAAAAGTGTGCACATTTTGTGTGGGGGGATAAGGGATACGCGGCTTTCTTGAAAGAAAGCCTGGCAAAGAACTTTAATATACGCATTTGCTCACATAGTGTTTGGCTAAAGCACTTATTATAAGGGGCGGCACAGCCGAGCTAAGGAGGGGAGTGCAGAGGGGAACCTATGGATCGGCGTTTGAGAGCAATTGGTTCCCCTC
>JAFQVU010000192.1 GCA_017407885.1 Clostridia bacterium | reverse complement strand
TTATCAAAAAGGGCAAGGTCTATATTGCCGAATCGCCGCTGTTTGAGATAACCTGCAAGGATAAGATACAGTTCGCTTATAATGAGCAGGAAAAGCAGGATATTTTGAAGTCGCTTGGCAATCAGAAGTATACTCTTCAGCGCTCCAAAGGTCTCGGTGAAAACGAGCCGGAGATGATGTGGCAGACTACGATGAATCCGGAAACACGCCGACTTATCAAAGTGAACGAGGCGGATGCAGAAGAGACTGCGAGAATCTTTGAAACGCTTCTCGGAGATGATCTTGAGGCAAGAAAAGAATACATCACTCTTTACGGAAATCAATACTACACAAAGGAAGAAGTCTGATTGAAAAATCAGACTTCTTTTCTTATGGACTGGCATTTGACGAAGAGGAGATTGCGGTAATTTTTTCTCTCATGCCGGTAAGCGCTTTTCTCTCTATAGCACAAAATATTTGCCATGGACATGTAATAGTCGCATAAAAATGCACATATAAAAAAATATAACCATACTTTCAAAAATATAATATAAAAAATAAAATTATTTTTTGAAAACTATAGACTTTTATCGAAATATGTTGTATAATATTATAGTAAGCATTATGGGGTAGTCTATGTATGGATTGTTATTTTTCTAACAATCTCTGCGCGGATGCCCATATGTCTGAATAATTTTATATTCCTTATAAGGAGGATAGGCACTGCACATGAAGAAAAAATTGACCACAGTAGCATTCAAGGGCACTCCCGAGATGGAAGCAAAGCTTGATAAGCTTATTGCAGAATACAAGGGAGTAAGAGGTGCGCTCATGCCCGTGCTTCAGGGCGCACAGGATATCTACGGATATCTGCCGACCGAAGTAATCAAGCACATTGCATTGGGACTCGAGATGCCGATGGAAGAGGTTTACGGAGTTGCTTCGTTCTACTCTCAGTTCTCCCTCAATCCGAAGGGCGATGTTTCCATCGCAGTATGTCTCGGTACCGCTTGCTATGTTAAGGGATCGGGCGATCTTATTGACAAGATTTCCGAGATCATCGGCATCAAGGCAGGAGAGACATCCGCCGACGGAAAGTATTCTCTTGATGCAACACGCTGCATCGGCGCATGCGGTCTTGCTCCCGTTCTCACCGTTAACGATGAGGTTTACGGCAGACTTGTGACCGACGATATTCCCGGCATTATTGCAAAATATCAGTAATTTATTCTGACACGGTCATTACCGTGAGGAGAAAAACGTATGAAGATCAAAGAAATTAAAGAGCTTCTCGGTGCTGAAATTTTAGCCGGTGAGGAGTATCTTGAAAACGATGTCACTTCCGCTTGCTGCAGCGATATGATGAGTGATGTGCTCGCTTATGTTAAAGATCAGGGCGTGCTTATCACGGGACTTATTAATCCTCAGGTCATTCGCACCGCGAATATGATGGATATGCTTTGTGTCGTTTTCGTACGAAGCAAAACTCCTACCGAAGAAATGCTTGAGCTTGCAAACGAGTGCGGTATTGTTGTGATGAAATCAGACAAGCGTGCTTTTGAAGCGTCGGGAATACTTTATTCGGCAGGTTTTGCCACAAAGACGGAGGGCGAACATGTCTGATGCGGTGAAGTTCCACTTCGAGGTTGACGGCTCGGACTTTTCAAGTGCGGGCGCGGCTTCGGTGATGGTTAAGAAAAAACTGCGTCAGCTCGGCTATCCGCCGGATATCATACGCAAAGTCTCTATCGCAATGTACGAGGGAGAAATCAACATGGTCATCCATGCAAACGGAGGCACTGCCGATGTTGAAGTGTTTGATGAGGAAATCGTGATTACTTTATCTGACCGCGGTCCGGGTATTCCGAATGTTGAGCTCGCAATGCAGGAGGGTTACTCCACTGCGAGGGAAAATATCAGAAACCTTGGATTTGGAGCCGGAATGGGACTACCCAATATGAAAAAGTATACCGATTCCATGAAGATTGATACGGTCATCGGTGAAGGTACCACCATCACAATGACGGTTAAGCTGTAAATCCCGAGGCATTATATATCGAGGTGTATATGGCTACAGATTATAAGCATTCGGTTTCACTGGATATAGATAAATGCAAGGGCTGCACGACTTGTCTTAAACGCTGTCCTACTGAGGCGATCCGCATCCGCGACGGACATGCGGTGATCAATTCGGGACGCTGTATCGATTGCGGCGAATGCATTAGAGTATGTCCGTATAAAGCAAAAAAAGCGACGCATGATAGTCTGTCAGTCCTCGGTAATTATAAGTACACGATAGCGCTTCCTGCGCCGTCGCTGTATGGTCAGTTCGATAATCTCGACAATATTGGCTACATCATACGCGGTCTTCTCGATCTCGGATTTGATGATGTGTTCGAGGTTGCCTGTGCGGCAGAGCTTGTTAGTGCGTACACACGCAAGTACATAAACCGCGAGGATGTAAAAAAGCCGATATTAAGCTCAGCGTGCCCCGCTATCACACGCATTATAAGCATGAACTATCCCGATCTTTGCGAGAATATCATGCCGATTCTGCCGCCTGTCGATATTGCCGCTATTCTCGCAAGAGATAAGGCAATGAGCGAGCATCCCGAGCTTAAACCCGAGGAGATCGGTATAATATTTATCTCACCCTGTCCTGCAAAGGTAAGCTATGTAAAGAACTCATTCGCAGGAGACCGAAATTACATATCT
>JAFQVU010000191.1 GCA_017407885.1 Clostridia bacterium | reverse complement strand
ACAAGCCTGAATACTGTTGACGGTGTGTTGTCTTCTCGAATTCAAATCGCCGTGCCTATCGGCAATTGGTACTATGACACTTTTTTGCCCGATGTTTTAAGACAAATCGGGGCGGCGTTCATAAAGGGCGGTACGCGCACGCTGTTTGTCGGATTTGCACGCGGACTTGAATTGTGCATAGAGAGTTTCAGCGGTGTTCTTTATCTTGTCGGTGCACTTTTAATTGGTGCGGCAGTTTATTTTGTAACGCCGCACAAGACTAAAACTAAACTTCAAAAACAGCGTTTCGGAGTTTGTATTTGGGGAATCCTTTTGTTCCTTGCGCCAATTACACCGTTTCTTATAATTGGAAATCCGTGGTTTTCTCTTCGCGCGACTGTTCCATCGTTTATCGGCGCCGGACTTCTTGTCGATGCCATACTTCGACTGATTTTACGCCGTGAGCGGATATATGCCATCTTCTGCGCGCTTATCGCGGCTGTCTGCATGATTGCAGGTGCGTCCGAGGTAAACGATTATCACGATGTCGGAGAATATGACAATGTCCTTGCTTCGGCAATTCTTGAAAGAGCAGATGAAATGTCGGGCAGAGTCGGATTTTTGTGTGTTGAGGAAATCCCGATAAAAGGGCAGAATTACGCATACCACGAGCATGTTGCGAGTGTGGGCGGCTCGGATTGGGCGCTTTACGGCAAGCTTACGGCGATTAATCCCAAATGGGGCGGCTTTTACCCCGTGCCGCTCGGTGTTGACGGCTTCTCGTTCTACAAGGCGTGGAATCAGTCTATTAAGCGTATTTCGGGCTTTGATCAGCTTTGGTTGTGGGACGATGATAGTGCCTCACTCACAAAAATGCAAGCGGTCAAGCTCGATACCGGAGAGCATGATTACGAGATTCTTTTTGAAGACGGTACCCCGTGGGGCAGAGTCTTTGAAGAGGACGTTTACGGATATGTAGACATTTATAAGTGACTCAAATAAATTGAATAGGCAAAAACAACCGCTCCCAACGGGGAGCGGTTGTTTTCACATATCCTTTTTAATTCTCTCAAGTGCCGCCTTTTCTATACGCGAAACCTGCGCCTGCGAAATGCCGATCTCTCCGGCTATCTCCATCTGCGTGCGTCCTTTGAAATAGCGAAGCTCAATGATGTTTTTCTCACGGGGTGAAAGCCGCTTCATCGCCTCGCGTAGCGCGATGTCTTCAAGCCACGCTTCGTCGGTGTTGTCAGTATCGCTTATCTGATCCATTATATATATCGAATCACCGCCGTCGGTGAATACAGGCTCGTAGAGGCTGACCGGCTCGACTATCGCTTCAAGTGCCGCACCAACTTCATCTTTGCCGACATCAAGCACTTTTGCAATGTCCTCGAGTGTCGGTTCGCGATCAAGCGAACGTGTCAATTGCTCTCGTGCCTGCAGAGCGCGGTACGCGAGATCACGCACCGAACGGCTTACACGCACCGCGTTGTTATCACGCAGATATCTGCGTATCTCCCCAATTATCATTGGCACAGCATAAGTGGAAAATTTTACTTCAAGCGATAAATCGAAGTTGTCAACCGCTTTTATCAACCCTATACATCCGACCTGAAATAGATCGTCAAGATTTTCACCGCGTCCCGTGAAACGCTGAATTATCGATAAAACCAGACGTAAATTACCATTAATAAGTTCTTCTCGCGCTATGGTGTCACCCTCTCTTGCGCGGACTAAAAGTTCGTGCTTTTCATCAGAGGTAAGTGTTTTTAAATTAGAGGTATTAACGCCGCAGATCTCGACCTTGCGGCTATAAGTTGATGACTTCATAACATACGGTTGCCTTTCGTACCTAAGTTTGCATAAGTAGTATTGCCATGGGCATCAAGCGGTTATGCAGTCATAAATTTGTATTGTTTTGGAAGCACAATTAAAAAATAGCTTTCCCTAAATATGGGGAAAGCTATCTGAATCAATCTTTTATATCAACGTAAACGCCGTTAACAGTAACATCAGCATCGGCACGTATCAACACATATTTCACACCGTCAATAATGCGCGTTTCAACGAGATCGCCGCGCTCTGGATTCACTTTTATCATTACATCAGGTGTTTTTATCTCAAGCTTTTTCGGCTCGATTATATTGCGTGGTAGAATAGGCGCGCAAGAGCCGTATTCCTCATCACATTTGTTTTTGAATTCCTCTATTTTT
>JAFQVU010000190.1 GCA_017407885.1 Clostridia bacterium | reverse complement strand
GGATATGTACCCACAAATCCGGTAGGGTTCTGTGTGGCGATTACCATAAACGGGTCGGGTACGTCGTAGGTGGTGCCGTCAACGGTAACGCGGCATTCTTCCATCGCCTCGAGCAGCGCCGACTGGGTTTTCGGTGAAGCGCGGTTGATTTCGTCGGCCAGCAGTATATTGCACATTACAAGCCCTTCGCGGAATTCGAACTCCTCGGAGCGGCGGTTGTAAATATTGAATCCGGTGATGTCTGAAGCCATGACGTCGGGGGTAAACTGAGCGCGCTTGAATGTGAGTCCGGCCGCACGTGCAAGCGATGCCGCAAGAGTGGTCTTGCCGACGCCGGGAACGTCCTCGATGAGCACGTGTCCGCCGGCAAGCAGAGCCGCCACAAGCAGCGATACGGTTGAGTGCTTGCCGATGACTACCTTTTCGATTTCTGCGGTGAGAGAGTCTACGGTGCGGTAATAGGGTTCGAGTCTTTCGTCAAGCTCATTTGCGCCGCCGTTAGGCTGAAGGTTTGTGGTACTGTTCATGCTGTGTCTGTTTCCTCCGTTAATTTATATTTTGATTTTACCTGTTTTTGTGCGCGATTTGAATATGCGGATGACTGAGGAATTATGTCGTTGCCGATATTCCGGATACCTTGTATCCGGATACCTTGTATATAGTATACAGTACATTCATGGCTTTTGTCAATAGCGTTTGTCTTTATATATGAATATTTTGTATTACAGAATCGAAAGAGCCGTTTCGTCGGTTTATCAAAGAATGCGCGGATTGTCGGGAGCAATATTATCCAAGTGATCATCAAGCAGCGGTATTGACACGGGATCAATAATGTTATATAATAAAATTCGACACCGCATATTAAATAAACGGCATTTTTACTCTTTTAAAATCAGCGGCGAGGCACTGCCCGTTTTGATATAATTAAAGAAAAAATAAGAATTATACGGTATATCATATAGAATAATTAAAATATTTATAATATTTTTTTGTTTTTAGTTAATTTTTTGTATTGAAAAAAATGTCACACTGTGTTATAATATGCTATGTATAAAATTCACAGGCTGCCATGAAAGGATAGTCAACAGAAATGATCTACGATGTTATAATTATCGGTGCGGGTGCAATCGGCTGTCTGACCGCTTACAAGCTCGCAAAGTATGATTTAAAGACGCTTGTTGTCGAAGCCGGCAACGATGTGGCTTCGGGTGCTACCAAGGCCAATTCCGCCATCTCTCACGCGGGCTTTGACGCCGAATGCGGCACACTCAAAGCAAGGCTCAACGTGGAGGGCACACGCCAGATGCCCGGGCTTGCAAAGAAGCTGGATATCGACTACGAAATGAACGGCTCGCTGGTAACGGGATTCGGCGAAGAAGATCTCGCGCACCTGAAAATTCTCTATGAGCGCGGTGTCGCAAACGGTGTTCCCGGGCTTGAAATTATCGGCCGCGAAAAGCTCAGAGAGCTTGAACCGAACATTTCTCCCGAAGCGACCCATGCACTTCTCGCTCCCACAGCCGGCATCGTAAGCTCCTGGGGACTTCCCATCGCGGCAGCCGAATGTGCCGCATACAACGGCACTGAATTCGT
>JAFQVU010000189.1 GCA_017407885.1 Clostridia bacterium | reverse complement strand
CGATGCCTCGGCCGAGAAGTTTATAATTCACATTCAGTCGAAGATATCTGACTTATAGGTCAAAACTCTCATCTTTCATAAAAAATCGAACGGTGCAGTTTAAACTGCACCGTTTTACATTCTCATTTTATATGTACAATGTTGTCAACCACTGAAAGTCTGTCCGCACAGAAGAGTTCAATCGCCTCGGGGAGTATTTTCCACTCCGCTTGCTCCATGATACGGCGCTGCAGAGCTTCGGGAGTATCCCCTTCCTCAACTGCCACAGCTTTCTGCGCGATTATCGGACCGCCATCGCAAACCTCGTTCACGAAATGAACTGTAGCGCCCGATACTTTAACGCCTTTTGCAAGAGCTGCTTCGTGCACGTGGAGTCCGTAGAATCCATCGCCGCAGAAGCTTGGGATAAGCGCAGGGTGGACATTGATTACACGGTTCTCAAATGTGCGCGTAAAGGCTTCGTCAAGTATTATCATAAATCCGGCAAGCACAACAAGGTCTATACCGCGCGCGGTCAATTCATCAATAAGTTTCTTTGTGTATTCAACTCGGTCAGGATAGTCCTTTTTAGGGACAACGATTCCCTCGATACCGTGATTTTTGGCACGTTCAAGTGCATACGCCCCTTCTTTTGAAGAAACCACCACATCAACACGTCCGCTCCTGATGATACCCGAATCGCATGCATCAAGAATTGCCTGCAGATTTGTACCGCCGCCGGAAACAAGTACAGCTATCTTTTTCATGCCTTACCTCAACCAAGCTCGGACTGCAGCTTTGCATCCTTCGCGATTACCCCAGCTTCCATCTCTGCTTTGAAAGCTTCAAGTCTGCCGGCGAGAGTGTCATCCGAAAGCGCAATCATCTGTGCCGCGAGAATAGCCGCATTCTGCGCTCCGTCGATTGCAACGGTAGCCACCGGAATACCGCCCGGCATCTGTACCATCGAGAGGAGCGAATCAAGACCGTCCATAGTGGAAGATTTAATCGGAATACCAATTACCGGAAGAGTGGTATAAGCCGCGATAACACCGCCAAGGTGAGCCGCCTTACCTGCCGCCGCGATAATAACGCCAAAACCGTTAGCTTTTGCGTTGGAAGCGAACTCTTCTGCCTGACGGGGAGTTCTGTGTGCGCTTATAACATGCGCCTCATACGGAATACCAAACGCCGCAAGCTGGTCAATACATTTTTTTACTACCGGCAGATCGGAATCACTGCCCATTATAACTGCTACTTTTTTCATTTTTTGTCCTTTCAAAAAACAGATTTATACTTAAAATTATACCACATTCGTTAAGACTTGTCAATATTTAAACTCGCATCTTCTTGAACAACTGCGAGGCATTTCCGACTCATATCATCACCGCGCCCACACGTCTCGGCTCACTGATACAGCACAATTCCGCCAAACGCTCAGCTCGCATATGACGCACATACTGCTCCGCCGCCGTTCCTGTCAGTGATTTTGATGCAGATGTTTTGGAGAGAACATCTATAGAAGCACGTTTTCGAGCGAGTGCAAGCAGCTCGCGTCCGCGTGAATTTGCGGCAAGTACTGTGGTGAATTCCGGCGGAACTTCAACATCACGCATAGTAATTCCGAGAATCGATGCAATGAGAAGACGGCGTATACGCGATTCGGAATATCGCTTGTCTTTAGCAGATGCCACTAATTCCTCAATGGTGCGGCACTCATTTGCAAGCGAGGTCAGGCGGTTTTCAACACCACCCGAGGCTTCCATGATTTCCGAAAACACTTCCGGCTTTCGGGTACGCAAGAGCGCCAACGCAGCCGTATCAAGCCGCGAGAGTGTATATATACGCTCTGCTTCAAGCTCGCGCATAAGAATATCATACGATGGCTTCGGCATATAACGCGAAAGATCACGTCTGGAAAAGTCGCTGATTTCTGGGGACAGCACACGGCGTATCGCCGTTGCCGAGCAAATCTCCGTAAGCTCTTCTGAATTATACACCTCGCCAATGCGTTTGTGTGCAATTGGAACTATCTCGCTTTCGACACGCTTTAATGCTCGGATATATTCAAGTGCAAGCAGGTCGTTTGACCCGTTAAAATGCTCGTTCTCACCATAAAGCTCGGTGTAGATCTTTGCTCGCAGCGCCGCTGTGCCGAGATTTTGATTTACGTTACGCGCTTCAGAAAGCGCATTTTGGAATTCAACTGATGATAGTCGCTCGGCACATTCAATGAGTGAGTTAGTATCCCCAGATTCACTTCCGAAAGCAAGTGAATCCACGATTCCGAGTCCATTTGCCACGTAAACACCGCCGAGTGCAAAGAATTCCGCTCCCGAAAAGCACCACGGTGCCGGAAGTTCGAGTACAAGATCGACTCCGCAGGATACCGCCGCTTCGGCACGCGCATATTTATCGATAAGCGCAATGTCACCGCGCTCGACAAAGCTGCCGCTCATTATTGCGATCACTGATGAATCGCTATCTTTTTTTAAGCGGTCAACAAGATATTGGTGTCCGTTGTGAAACGGATTGAACTCTGCAACGACGGCATATATCATTAAATTACTCTCCGCTTCTAAAAAATCGGCATAAATTTCACAATACCTATTGAAATCGTGGAAAATTTATGCTATAATGTAGTGTATACTTTTATTTTACCATAAAATAATTATAAATGCAATAATAAACGGAGGAAAAATCATGAAAGTTTTAGTAGTAAACGCAGGCAGCTCGTCGCTTAAGTATCAGCTTTTCGACACAGCTAACTACGAAGTTTTAGCAAAGGGTATCTGCGAGAGAATCGGTATCGACGGTAAGATCACTCACAAAATGCCCGGCAAGGACAACTATGTTGCGGAGCTTGCGATGCCTAACCACTCTGTAGCAACCAAGATCCTCGTTGACACTCTCGTGTCCGAGCAGTACGGCTGCCTTAAATCTATGAGTGAGATCGAGGCTGTCGGTCACCGTGTCGTTCACGGCGGCGCATACTTCTCCGAGT